>NZ_JBXUHX010000030.1:0-48058 GCF_058148845.1 Pantoea sp. RCC30.1
AATTGATTCCGATAGTTTCTTTGAACTGAGCGCACTGCCCTGCAGGGCAGCCATCATCGGCGCGGGCTACATTGCCGTTGAGCTCGCGGGCGTGCTGCATTCTCTCGGTACGGAAACACATCTTTTTGTTCGCGGTGATAAGCCTTTGCGCCATTTTGATCCCCTGCTCGGGGATACCCTGGCTGCCATGATGAATGAATCAGGGCCTCGCCTCCACCGGCATACCGTTACCACGTCACTTTCAGAAGAACCGGATGGCTCTGTCGCGGTGGTCACGGCTTCGGGAGAAAAAATTGTTGTGGATGTCGTGATTTGGGCAACCGGTCGCAAACCCAACACATCCGGCTTAAACATTGAAGCAGCAGGGGTGGCGCTCAGTGACGAAGGTTACGTCACTGTAGATAAATATCAGAATACCTCCGCGAAAGGCATCTATGCCGTTGGCGATATTACCGGTCAGCTTGAACTTACGCCGGTTGCCGTTGCAGCTGGTCGGCGCCTGGCTGAGCGCCTGTTCAACAATAGGCCGGATGAGCATCTTGATTACCAGCATGTCCCCACGGTGGTATTCAGTCATCCACCTGTGGGCACTGTCGGACTCACCGAGCCACAGGCCCGTGAAAAATTCGGCGATCAGAACATTAAAATTTACAGTGCGTCATTTACCGCCATGTTCACGGCTGTAACGTCCCACCGGCAGGCGACAAAGATGAAGCTGGTATGCGCCGGGCCCGATGAGAAGGTTGTAGGTATTCACGGCATTGGAGAAGGTATGGACGAAATCCTTCAAGGCTTTGCGGTGGCACTCAAAATGGGCGCTACTAAGCGGGATCTGGACAATACCGTGGCAATTCATCCTACAGCAGCTGAAGAATTCGTCACGATGAAAGGCTGAGTGGATAAATAGCAGCCGGTGCTGGCTCTGCCCAATCCGTGATCGAATTTCCGCCTCTCGAAGCATCACTGCACCAACGCGGCTAAATACTTCTTTGTGTCAGACAGTGGGGTAAAAAAATGAATACATTCAAGGCAATGCAGATTACCGAACCTGGCAGGATGGAGATGGTAAAGCGTCCTGTGCCGGAGCCCGGTCACGGCGAGGTTCTGCTGAAAGTGGAGGCCTGTGGTATCTGCGGCGCGGATGCAAGTGCAATTGAAGGTTTTGAAAAAAACACAACGTATCCTCGCATTCCCGGCCATGAAGTGGTGGGGCGCATTCTCTCTCTGGGACCGGGCGTGCCCTCATACCTTTCTGAAGGGCAGCGGGTCGGTGTCGGGCGCCTGGGAGGATACTGCGGCGAGTGCGAACAGTGCCGGCAGGGTAAGTTTGTTCTGTGTACTGACCAGCCCGTCACCGGCAGCTCCTGTGATGGTTGCTATGCGGAAATGATGCTGGCACGTGCCACGGGTCTGGTTATCATTCCCGACGAGCTGCAAGCAGCAGAGGCGGCTCCGCTGCTTTGTGCAGGGATTGCCACTTTCAACGCGCTGACCAGGTCAGGAGCTCGGCCCGGCGATACGATTGTTATTCAGGGTATCGGTGGTCTGGGTCATCTGGCCATACAGTATGCACAAAAAATGGGCTACCGGGTCATTGCTGTTGGACGCGGAAGTGACATCCGGCAGGATGCCCTGAACTTAGGGGCACATCAGTATATTGATACGTTACAGTCAGACGCCGTGGCAGAAATCAAAAAAACGGGTGGCGCACAGGTTATCCTGACCACCATCACTAACAGTGAAGCGGCTTCCGGACTAGTGAAAGCACTCGTGCCACAGGGTAAATTTTTGGTCGTGGGCGCAGGCAGTTCCCCACTTTTAATCATGCCCAGCGCTATGGTCGGAAACGAGTTAAAGCTGGAGGGCTCTCTTACCGGTACGCCTTACGAAACGGAACGTGCCCTTAAATTCAGTCTGTTGACTAGCGTACGCGCACAAATTGAAACCGCGCCGCTGGCTGAGGCTGAAAAAGCTTACCAGCGCATGCGATCCGGTGATGTGAAGTTTCGTATGGTGCTCACAATGGATCTTTAACTTTTGCAAAAGATCTTTTACCGACATACGAATCTTTGCTGGTGGTGGCACCCTGATGGGTGTGCCAGCTCTATAAGCGCTTATGCAGGGCGGCGAGCACTGAAATAATGGACAGGCATCGTCTGAATAACGCGACAGGCCGCTGAGCAGCTAAAAGAAGCGAAGTGCGTGAAGATATCAGACAGCCTGCTGGCCTCAGGCTTTTCAGAAATACAGCCTCCCGGGACTCGTCCGCAGGCTCAATTAAGGTATCTCAGGTAAATACTATGAACTGCACGTTTAAAGGCGATTCCTTCCTGCATGGCGTCAATGTTGCTTCCCCTTTGCTTATGGCTATTGCGCCTTACGCGATCATTCTGGGGGCGCAGGCTTCCCGGTCGGGCCGGATAAGATTAACCCGCGTTGTCAGGCCCATTTTTATTAAGGTTTCAAGTCAATCAGATACCGGGCATCAGCCCGGCTTATGGACGCCACAAGACACCTGATTTGAAACACGTAGTTTTATTCTTCACAGGCCAGGAAACGCTTAAAGAGCGCCAGTAGCGTAATGAGCAGGAAGAGTTATTACCGGGTCAGGTCTCCCACGTTCGGGAATCGATTGCAAACAGCCGGGGAATATAAATGAAAGTTGAAAAGTGCGCCGTTCATTAACTCAAAGTTCCGCCTTCAGCCGATGCTTTCCGCCGGTCAGTTAAGGATTCTCTGGCTGCCATCGGCGAAGACCTGTTGCTCTAATAAAGCAAAAAACGTAAAGCTGAAAGGCACCTGCGAGGGTAATCACGCTCGACCGATTTCACGGCGAGTCCCGGTAAAAAGGACAAGGATGACTAAGACCCCAATGAAATTCATTTTAAAATCTATTGATATATTCATTATAATTTCATTCGACAGGCTCAGCGCTCCCTGAGGGCATACCTCTCTGGTGCTAATGATGAAGAACAAAGGCGATATTTTTTTGTTCAGAACACAACAAAGTTCTAAAAAAAGAGGCGATAGCACAGTACATAATGATTTAGCGAATGCCGGTTTTGCGCTTCTGCATTAATCATCGGATAGTTAAAACCCGCACTACACGCGCTTTTCATGCCTTACAAACCCACCAGCGTAATCTGTTTCTTGATGGTCAGCGCTTTATAGAGTGCTTTAGCCAGACTGGCAGGTTCTATCTCAGGATGAGGCCCCTCTGAATCCGTCCAGAATGATTTAATGCGCAGGATGGTGTTGATACTGGTAACGCGTTCCATCTCCAGCACGGCCAGTACAGGGTGGCGCATTTCGCCGAGTTCTTCTGTCGTATCGGCCTCAATGATCGCGGCGCGGGATGCCTGACTGTCAAAGATTACATGGCAGCGTGCGCCTTTCAGGTTGAGAATGTCGATGACTTCATAAAGGCACTCAACAGCCTCTGCACTGTAGGTTGGGGGCACATTAAACATAGCAAATCCCTCTGGCAAAAAACGTATTGATTAGCAGCATAGGCGAACTGTAATCAGAGGAGAAGTTACTGTTTTTGAATGAGAAATATAGAGTTCTAAGGTTACGATAACGCGCGTTATTTTAACTCCAGTTTACGCTGGTACTGTTAATAAGCGAGGCGTGAACAGACCCTGGCGATGGGGCGCGGATTTGACTTAAAAAAAATGCCTCCCAGGGCAGGCTAATCGTTCCAGTGAGGAATGTATTTATAGATGCACGCAGCGCGTTAGCTACATGCTTTTGTCCTTTAACAGAATGACTATCAGATTAAGTTTAAGATTTATCGCTGTCTTAAATAACCAGCCATTTACTCTGTTGGTCAGGTTTAAACTACACAGCTAAAATCGAATCAGGTGCTGACATCTGGTCGTTTACCTCTACCAACTATGGCGATTATCGTGGTGCCTTTTAGCCTGTCTCGCCAGGAGATCCGGGATTAATATCTGGCACCTTCCGATAAATCCTTAGCCGATTGCGGTTTCAAAAGCAGCCGAAACTCTCATCAGCAATGAATAAACTCCTAACAAATATCTAATTATTTACTGGTATAGTGACACAAAAAAATAGTCACTGGAGTTTATCGATGTTGAAGAAATATAAAGGTTCGCAAATCCTTTTTCACTGGCTTACGGTTCTGCTGATTATCATGGCCTACGCTACGATTGAGCTGCGGTGGATGGCAGAAAAGGGAACCTGGCAGCGAAATGTGGTGATGATCACCCACTTCTCCGCAGGCTTCTGCGTGATGATTTTAATGCTGGCCCGTCTTTTCCTGCGCACCCGGACAAAAACCCCACCGATCACGCCTCCAGTGGCGCGCTGGCAGACGGGTATTTCGCATCTGGTGCACACACTGCTTTATGCGCTCTTTGTGGTCTTACCGATTCTTGGGCTGAGCTCGCGTTACCTGCGTGGCAAAGAGTGGGCGCTGTTCGGCATAAACATGCCTGTCGCGACGATTCCGGATCCTGCCACGGCAAGCATGCTGATTGACTGGCACGAAACCCTGGCACCGCTGGGATACTGGTTAATTGGTCTGCACGCGGTAGCGGCTTTATTCCATCACTATTTTATGAAAGACGACACGCTGCGCAGAATGATGCCGTAACCGCGCGTTTAACAACCCTGAGCGTGATGTTCTGGCTGCCAGAGGAAAGTAGGTTCTGGCTGCCAGTAACCAGATACTCACTCTTCTTCTGGCCGTGCCGTTTTTAGCTACAGTTGATATCACACAACCAAACCACAATGGTTTTACGATGCCGACATCATTAACCTCCACGCTTTATGCGCGATTGCGTCTGTTGCTTTCTATTACAGCCGGACTCATTTGCTATTTTTTGCTCTCAGCGCATCTTGGGCAGATGCAGCGTTTATTGCTCAGCTGGAACGTCTGGGCCTGGCTCTATCTCTGTATTCTCTGGTTTCGCATGCTGCGTACCGATGCGGCGGGGATCAAGCGGATTGCTCAGCAACAGGATCAGAGTGCCGCTCTGGTACTCGGCATTGTGATCGTCGCCTGTATGGTCAGCATTGTCGCCATTATGAGTGAACTTCCCACCCTCAAAGGGCTATCAGACACGCCACGATTGCTGCATTTGCTGCTGACAGCAATGACGTTGATTGCCTCATGGGCCATGCTGCCCAGCGCGTTTGCGATGCATTATGCCCATCAGCACTATCTTTACCGTAATAACGAGGTAAGTCCGCTGATCTTCCCGGATAAAACGAAGAATCCCGGCTACTGGGATTTCCTCTACTTCTCCTTCACCATCGCGGTTGCCTCGCAAACGGCGGATGTCGCCACCGGCACCACAGAGATGCGTAAACTGGCGCTGCTGCAGTCTGTCATCTCTTTCATTTTTAATCTGGCTATTCTTGGGTTATCAGTAAATGTTGGGGCAGGGTTGCTTAACTGAGTTGTTTTATAAATCGACAGACGAGCTTCATTTTAACGGCATGACCTCGCGCAACAATCTTGTCACCTTTCGTGATTATAACAATGTGTAATAAGGTGTTATCAACCTCTTCAACAGACACTTGTTGCCGTGTAAGTTCCTAAGTGTCTTACGCTTGTTGTCCCCATAATCCGATTAGGAGAAAGAGAGTGAAAACAACCGCAATGGTCACGACCAGCCTGTTAATGCTGATGAGCAGTGTTCATGCTGAAGGTCTGACGACATCGGCAGATGGTAAAAATCTCAACGTCAGTTTCGGCCAGCCCACCATCAAACAGGTGCTGCACTACCGAAAAATGTATGACAAAAAGCCGTTCCCGGATGCTGAGATTTATTATTACGACAACGGTACCTACAAGATCATTTCTCAGGGCGAAAACCACTACGGCGTTTACGTCATGCAGGGCAAGTTTGATGATGAAACCTTCACCGTACGTTTTATCTCTCTGCCTTCTGCTGACTGGGGCAATAAAACGGCCTTTCACCAGCTAACCTTTATCAAAAATGAAAAGCAGAACGTCTTTATTCAGAACGCCATTGTTGATACCGGCGAAGCCATCGCGCAGCAGAACGGCACCTATACTCAGGAAAAAAACACCGTCATCAATCCGGTTGCCACCCACTGGAAAAACAAATAATTGTCGGGTGGCAGCGGGTCTGCCGCCCTGGTTTAACCCTCCCGCTTTTCGCGCATGGCTGAGCTAATTCAATCATTTTTTGACTCAGAAGATGAATAGCCTCACTAATATGCCTTATCGTATGTCTCGCAGTGCCTGGTTCTGCCTGCTTAATAAAACCCCCATCACTCTTCAAAGGGCCTGAGGCGTATATATGGACAATGCTTTGCCCCTGCTGGATGTGCAGGATGTCGCTTTTTCAGTCGGGAACCGTCAGCTACTGCGACCGGTATCTCTGCAGTTACATCAGGGCGATTGCGTCTTACTGACTGGCCCATCCGGCAGCGGAAAAAGCACATTCCTGAAAATCCTTGCTTCACTCATTACACCGACTTCCGGGCAACTCTTTTTCAGGAACAGTAATATCACCACGTTGAAATCAGAGGCGTATCGCCAGCAGGTGTCGTACTGCTTTCAGACGCCGCAGCTGTTTGGTCAGACGGTTTATGACAATCTGGCGCTGCCCTGGCAGATTCGCCGTCAGAAACCTCAGCAGGATAAACTGGTGGCTGCGCTGGAAAGCGTAAACCTCTCTTCGGACATGCTGAATAAATCGGTAGACCAACTTTCAGGCGGGGAAAAGCAGCGTGTCGGACTGCTCCGCAACCTGCAGTTTATGCCTGAAGTCCTGTTACTGGATGAAGTCACCAGCGCCCTGGATGAAGAGAACCGGCTGGCCGTACTGTCATTGATTAACCGGATCTCAGCTGAAGAGAAGGTAGCCGTGGTGCGGATCAGCCATGATGTGAACGATATTCAGCAGGCAGAGCAGGTGCTTCGCCTTGAGCCACCGGAAAAGGAGCATGCGCGTGAATCAGCATAATATCAGTGACACTTCTCTGATGCTGTCGCTGACGCTGGTCGTTATCGCGCTGCTTATCAGCCAGAAAGAAAAGCTCGGTATGGGCAAAGATATTATCTGGAGTGTCTGTCGGGCGATTATTCAGCTGGTCTTCGTTGGCTTTGTGCTGAAGTCGATTTTCGACGTCAATAACAGCTGGCTGACGGTGTTGATGGTGCTGTTTATCTGCGTGAATGCCGCCATCAACGCACGCAAGCGCGGCCGGAATATAGATAACGCCTTTGCGATATCGTTTGTCGCTATCTTCAGTGGCACCGTCATCACGCTGACTATTCTGGTGCTGAGCGGTGCCATAGCGTTCGTGCCAATGCAGGTCATTCCCATCTCAGGCATGATCGCCGGTAATGCCATGGTCGCGGTGGGGCTCTGTTACAGCAATCTGAACCAGCGCTTCAGTGATAATCAGCAGAGAATTATGGAGATGCTCAGCCTGGGTGCTTCGGTGAAGCTGTCGTCGGCACGTATTATCGCCGACAGTATTCGTACCGCGATGATCCCGACCGTGGATGCCGCCAAAACCGTCGGGCTGGTCAGCCTGCCGGGCATGATGTCAGGACTGATCTTCGCAGGAATCGATCCGCTCAAAGCGATTAAGTATCAGATTATGGTCACGTTTATGCTGATTGGCACCGCTAGTCTGTCAACGATCATCACGGTCTACTTATCCTATCGGCGCTTTTATAATGCCAGGGCGCAGCTGAAATAGCGGACAGGACGCTGGGTGAGTGGTGCTGATTTGTTGATCTGAATGTTCGGGGTAATGCGATAGCCAGCGGCCACCATATGGCTGAAGAGGCCCCGGAAAAAGTTACAGCTGAACTCCGGCATTTTTTATCGCATGAGAGCTAACGTTCTCGTTTCATGCTGCTAAATCACTCAGTTCAAAACGACTGATAACAACATCACGTAAGAAAAAATTAATTTAGCAATTATATCAATGTTTCATCCGGGCTCTTATTTTTTATCAAAAAACGGCTGCCTATCTTCTCTATTATCGTATTTTTTCCTTTCCACTCATTGAAAAGCACAAAAAACTCATCAGCACTGATATCAAAATCGATTAGTACGCCTTTATAATTCCCGCTGGTTAACTTAAGACGTGCATCATTGAGGGTATAAGCCTTCACTGTTTTCATGATGAGCCTGCAATCAGTTATTACATGGGTGAATTAGATTCATACCATGAACTTTTTTTCTTAACACCCATAAGGATGTAAAAAAAATTGATGTTTCATTACAGTTAATGTACCGCTCATATTTTTTGCGAAATCCTAAGCTGCATTGTGTGTGTCCGTATTCATAGGCTGACAATTATTTCACGCGGGACAGGGATTATCATGATTACCCGTAATCGTTGCCCTTGCGCCCGGACGACATGCGATGTTGCTGATAATCCAAAGGATTTGCCATGACGCGCACAAAATATTCAAGGGGTTAACAGGCGCAGCACATTTCGTTTACAGGGTTGTGGTGAGCTTGATTATTATTTTCTCGTCACAGGTAAGACGTTTTCTAACCCAACATGTGAAGGATTATGACTATGAAAACTGTAAATAAATTTTCACTTGCTGCTGTCGCCGCTCTCTCTCTGATCTCTTTTGGCAGCGTAGCTCAGACTATTTCTGCTACCTCGTTAACCATGGATGGCGCACAGGCAAAAATTGCTGCTCAGGCCCATGCTCAGAATGAGCAGTATAAAATCCTGGAAGCGAGTACCAACAATCGCGTGCACATGACGGCTGAGCTTTACAAATAAAACCGCTTTGCCAGATGAAATTTTCGATAAAGCAAGGGCAACATTAACGCCGGTTACTTAAGGTGATCGGCGTTAATGAAATTTATTTTCCTGTCACTATTCCTGATATCCCCTCTTAAAAAGTCCGGTACTAACTTGCAGTAACAAAAAATTAATATTAAAAGCGTTTTGGTCAACGATGCGTTTAATGAGCCTGCCTGATAATCCCAGTCTTGCATTAATTTTTTCACTCCCGCGATGAGTAAAAGAGAGAGCCTATGAACTTCAGGTTTACGATGCTTGCTGCCAACCGGCGTTTAATGCCCAACGCCTGGGATGTTGTGGCATTCCCGCTGATCATCGGCCTGATAGCGATGGCGGCGGTTGGTTTTGATCAAACGTTGTTGCCGATTGAAAGTTTAAAAACCCACGTCATTTCGCTCAATCCCGAACATTTACCCGACTATGCTCTGAGAACCACGTTGCGTATGCTGGTGGCCATGCTGGCCTCACTGGTATTCAGCCTGATTTACGGCACGCTGGCCGCCAAAAGCCGTCGTGCTGAAAAAATCCTGGTACCCATTCTCGATATCCTGCAATCCGTTCCGGTGCTGGGTTATATCTCTTTTACCGTGACGTTCTTTATTGCGCTGTTTCCGGGGCAGGTGCTGGGCGTTGAGCTTGCAGCGATCTTCGCCCTGTTCACCAGCCAGGCCTGGAACATGACCTTTAGCTTCTATCAGTCGTTACGCACCGTACCTGAGGATTTGGTGGAGGTTTCCCGTAGTTTTCATCTGACTGCCTGGCAACGCTTCTGGAAGCTGGAAGTGCCTTTCGCCGTTCCGGGGCTGATCTGGAACATGATGATGTCGATGTCAGGTGGCTGGTTCTTCATCGTGGCCTCCGAAGCGATAACGGTGGGCAATAATGCCTATACGCTGCCCGGCGTGGGCGGCTATCTGGCTCAGGCTATTCTGCATAAAGATATTCACGCCGTAGGGTGGGTGTTGCTCACTATGGTGATTGTGATTCTGGCGTATGATCAATTGCTCTTCAGGCCACTGGTGGCGTGGGCTGACAGGTTCCGGATGGAAAATACCCGTTCCGATCGCGCGCCGACATCCTGGGTACGCGACCTGATCCGCCGGACCCGGCTGATTCAACAGGTAATCAAACCGCTCCGTCTGCTGTTTTCAACGGTTGCGCGTATCTCCTGGCGCTGGCCTGTCGGCAGGACGACTCCGCTGAAAAATAACATCAAAGCTGCCTCACGCCCGGCAGACCTTTTCTGGGGCGTCCTGGTCATTAGCGTCACCCTCTACGTCGGCTACCGGGTGCTCGCCTATATGCATGGCGGGATCACCCTGTACGACATCAGTCATGTCTTTATCGCGGGACTGATTACGCTATTACGCGTGACCCTGCTGATTATCATTTCATCACTGATATGGGTGCCCCTGGGCGTGATGATCGGTCTGCGGCCTGCGCTGGCAGCAAAAATCCAGCCCGTTGCCCAGTTCCTGGCGGCGTTCCCGGCAAATCTGATGTTCCCGGTCTTCGTGATCGTGATTGTCCATTTTGATCTTAATCCGGACATCTGGCTCTCACCGCTGATCATACTGGGTACGCAATGGTACATCCTGTTCAACGTTATCGCGGGCACCACGGCTTTTCCTAACGACTATAAAGAAGCCGCGGCTAACTTCCACATCCGTGGCTGGCAATGGTGGCGCCAGGTGATGCTGCCGGCCATTTTTCCTTACTACATAACAGGCGCCATCACAGCGTCGGGCGGGGCGTGGAACGCCAGTATCGTATCGGAATTCGTGCAGTGGGGAAGCACCCAGGTTAAAGCTCACGGCCTGGGCGCCTATATCGCGCAGATGACGGTCGCCGGGGATTTTCCAAAAATTATCCTGGGCATCGCCGTCATGTCGCTGTTTGTCACGCTGTTCAATCGTCTGCTGTGGCGGCCTTTGTACAGATTTGCTGAATCAAAATATCGCGTGAACTAAGGGGGTTTATGATGACAAACAGCCACGTATTACAGAACGCAGACGAGCCAAAAACAAAAACAGAAGGAAGCACTGCTGTCCTCTCTGTAAAAGGAATTAAACACGGCTACGCGACCAATCATGAAGAGATGCTCATCCTGGATGATGTCAATCTTACCCTGAAGGAAGGCGAGATCGTGGGTTTGCTCGGGCGGTCAGGCTCAGGTAAATCGACCTTACTGCGTATCATCTCGGGTCTGATCAGTCCGGGTGCAGGGGCAGTTGACTATCTCGGCAAGCCGCTTAACGGTCCGGCCAAAGGGGTGGCAATGGTATTCCAGACCTTTGCGCTGTTTCCCTGGCTGACCGTTTTGCAGAATGTGGAGGCCGGACTGGAGGCGTTGGGTGTTAACGCACCGGACCGCAGAAAACGCGCCCTGGCTGCCATAGATTTAATCGGTCTGGATGGGTATGAAAACGCGTACCCTCGGGAATTGTCCGGAGGCATGCGTCAGCGTGTGGGTTTTGCGCGCGCGCTGGTGGTTGACCCGTTGCTGTTGCTAATGGATGAGCCTTTTTCGGCCCTTGATGTACTGACGGCTGAAACGCTGCGTACTGACTTACTCGATTTGTGGAATGAGGGCCAGATGCCGATGAAGTCGGTGCTCATCGTCACGCATAACATTGAAGAAGCCGTATTGATGTGTGACAGGATTCTGGTGTTGTCCTCCAACCCTGGCCGCGTCATGGCCGAGATCACGGTGCCGTTTAAGCACCCTCGTAATCGATTGGATCCGGCCTTCCGCCGTCTGGTCGATGAGGTCTATACGCGGATGACGGCCAAATCGGTTAATGATCCTGTGAAAAAGAGCCTGACATTAGGCACCCGACTGCCTCAGGTATCGACCAACATCATAGCCGGTCTGATTGAAACGCTTGCGGCGGAACCGTATCACGGCAGGGCGGATATGCCGGAAGTGGCGCGTTCACTGCATCTCGAAGTGGATGAATTATTTCCGATTGCAGAGGTGCTTCAGGCCCTGGGATTTGCCGATGTCAGCGAAGGGGATATCATCCTGACACCACCTGCACGGATCTTTGCCGGATCAGATACACAACCGCGTAAAGTGATGTTCGCATCTCACCTGTTGCGTTATGTCCCCCTTGCGGCGCTGATAAAAAATGTCCTTGATGAACGTCCCGGACACCGTGCGCCACGTCTGCGCTTTGAGCAGGAGCTGGAAGATTTCCTGTCCGACAGTGCCGTTGAAGAGACATTGAACAGCGTGATTAACTGGGGACGATACGCTGAGATATTTTCCTACAATGACCAGACTGAGATCTTCAGTCTGGAGGATGTGGAGTTCTGAGAGCTTATCAGGCGTATTACGCCTGTCGTTATGGCGAAGCGGTGGCCGGAGATGTTGTCGATGAACTCCGGCCTTTTTTGTCACCAGAGACCAGCATCTGGCCAGTACGCAATTTATCAATATCCCCGATAATAAATCTCTGCTTATTCATTGCCATGTTATGGTTAAAACCCATCTACAACATGAGGATAGCAACATGATTGTCAGAACATGGCACGGATGCGTACCGGTCAGGCATTCAGAAGGCTTTGCAAACCATCTGCATAAAACGGGTGTTGAACATTCACAAGGAACGCCTGGGAATCTGGGAGCTTATGTCCGCAGAGAAACGCAGGGGGAATGGGAGCATTTTTTCCTGGCGACATACTGGGAGGATTTAGAAGCAATAAAAGCGTTTGCTGGAGAACAGTTTCAGATAGCCGTGACCTATCCGGATGACGAGCAATTTGACCTGCTATCAGACCCATACGTTTTTCATCACCACGTCCAGACTGTCACGCCATTATAGAGATGTGCCCGCCGCTGCATAAAGGCGGCCCTTAGCCTGCCAGCTGTTCTAAAAAATTCATAAAATTCAAGGCTTTTATCCTTGTGGCTAGAAAGACTTTTAATTGTAGATTGATCGATCTACAATAAATCTTCAACACTGGAGAATCTTATGAAAGCAGCAGCAGGCAGACCCAGAGAGTTCGATCCCGAGGCGTTTCTCGACACTGCGCTCGATTGTTTCTGGCAAAATGGATATCAGGCAACATCCATGGCAGACCTTAAAAAGGCATCGGGTCTGGCAAGTGCCAGCATCTATAAACTCTATCCGGATAAGCGCGCTATCTACCTCGCAGCTTTGCAGCGCTACATGGATGAGGGCATTTCAAGAACAGCTAAGCGAAATGCAGAAATGTCACCAGACGCTGCTTTGCGGGAAATGCTCGAGTTTGTCGCTCAGTTATCCTCTGCTGCTGCCGGAGAGAGAGGCTGCTTTACTATTGCGGCAGCCAGTGAGCTTTTACCGGGTGACGAAGAGGTCAGATCGAAAGTTTCTTTTAAATTCAATCGTATTATTAATCAATTAGAGAGCATCCTGATAAAAGGCCAGCAACAGCAGATCTTTCGTCAGGATGAAAATGCGGGAGTAATGGCACAAAGCATTTTCATGATGCTGGAAGGTATGAGGATATATGGAAAACTTCAGCCAGAGATCGACGATCTCAGGAAAAGTAATGACTTCATTGTCAGGTCTGTACTTGTAGATAACTACAGCGGAGCCGGCAATTCAGCGGTCAAGGTATCCACATGATCGAGGTGGGCACCATTGTTCGGCGGCGAAAAAGAAGAAGAACAATGATTGTGCTTGAATACGCAGAGGGCATGGTGTTATGCGGCTGGGTCGATAAAAAAGGTTTTTTTAAGAGACGTTTTCCGCTGGCTGAATTAAAGGTCTGCGTGCCTTATACAGACTTCTGGTCCCTGACTTAAAAGAGTCATAAGGCTCTGCTTTGAAGAGGTTATGTGATGAAAATTATGCTTTATCCAGGTTTTCACACAAACACCTCTGTTTTGCTGCCTGTTTCATTAAAAACAGTCACCTCCATCCTGAGCGAAGAAAAACCGTCGAAATAGACACGCCATAGTCTTTTATTCAGAGGATTAAACCAGAACGTCCTCCGTTAAATTATCCTTCTCAATTCTGGAGGGAATCATGAATAACAGTAAATTGGTCGTTGCTCTGGCTATGGCCGTGACTCTTTTTTGGGCTGGCGCAACTGAAGCTAAAACAACAAAGCAAACCGATGATAAAATCCGTCAGCTAATCATCGAAGACTCAATCGCATCCTATCCTGGCGTGTGTGCCTGTCCTTTTAACGCTGCACGAAATGGCAGCAGTTGCGGCGGGCGGAGTGCCTGGAGCAAGCAGGGCGGTTATGCACCGGTCTGTTATAAAAAAGAGGTCTCAAAAGAAATGGTCGATGAGTGGCGAAATAGCCATGACGCTTAAATAATATAGGGTTAGCTTTTTTAACTCGATACCATCAACGATCAGTTCAGGGTCATGCCTGAATAGCTCCGCTATTAAACCGTCATGGTATCTTTAATTAAAAAAAAGATTAGCACTCAGCAACTACCGGACAATAAACTGTCCGGTAGTTGGCTATCTTATATCGGCACTCGCGGCCGGCTTAATTCTGTGCTGGTTGAGCCTGCTGGTTTTTCTCAGCTTCTTTATGTTTTTTCTTCGCCATATGATGACCGACGGCACAGCCTGCTGCTGCCCCGGCAACACCATGATGCGCAACATGACCTGCCACGCCTCCTACTGCGGCGCCTTTTAGACATCCTTCGGCATTAGCCTGTAAATTCACCGATAAAAACAGGCCGGTAGCAATAACGATAATTGATAACTTTTTCATCATTTAATATCCTGGTAGTCATAGTTGCACGTTGAATTCATCAGAGCATAGCCAGACTCCGGGGCGTTTGGCTTGCAGGGATACACGAATCACGAAGTTAGTTACCTGTGGTTACGCTTTTCACAGAATAAACAGAACAGTTGGCGCATTTTTAATCAGAAAATTAACCCCTCAGCACTCTCAGATGACATTTCAGGCAGATTCTCTATGCCATCAGCCAGGGGGACAGGCTTTAGCTCCTGGAAGCCATCAGTATCACATTCGATGAAAGTTATGCCAGTGACTTGAGCGGAATAGCCAGGTGAACACTCCAGCAAGGTAAGCATTAGTTGAGCCAAAGATCACTGCGCGCCTTAGATTTCTGGTGGCCGTTATTCACTGATGGACAGAGATAAACTGATAATAATTAAACGCGGGTTAAACAAAAGTTCTGATTAATAATCTAAATCATTTTTGTTTAACCTGCAGATATTGTACTCAGGGTTTTACATTTTAATAAATCATTAATAACCCACATTTATAAACTCTTTATAAAGTTCAGCAAAAATAATTAAAATAAGACTTGATCCCAAATGGCGAAACTTGTTCAAATCAGATCGTACGTTCAGCAGAGGCTGAAGGTATTTATGAGTTTTCTCTGTGCGTTAAATATAAACAGAATCTAAATGAATAAGTTTAATGAAATATCTATAGTGTTGTTGAGCCTGGCGATACTTATTAGCTTTATACTGCTCTGGTTTACAACCTGATCAGTGATTAAGTCGCAAGTATGGGATTTAGCGGCAAACCTTAATTTAACTTTAGTCTCATCATAAATAATGTAATCACAATAATTTTTTCCTGTTCGGGAAGCGTTCTGTTAATGCTTTCTTTTAACCAACCAAGCTGAATGGCATTATGATGAAAAAAATCCTTATTACCGGTTCTACAGGTTTTTTAGGCGGGGCTGTTGTAGCAAATTTATTACTGAACAGCGTTAAAGATCGACTGCTGCTGCTGGTCAGAGGCGAAACTGTTGAGCAAGGGTTAACCAGGCTCAAAGCGAACCTGAAGAACTTTGGTTTAAATGACTCAATTATCAACACGATAGCACCTGAAAATATTATTCTGGGTGATCTGGCGTTAACGGATAACTTTATTAATGACTCACGGCTTAACGACGTTACCCACGTCATTAACTGTGCTGCCGTTGCCTCTTTTGGTAATAACCCCACTATCTGGAAAGTGAATGTCGAAGGCACATTCCAGTTCGCGGAACGGATGAGTCATGTCGAAGGGTTAAAGAAATTTATTCACGTTGGCACTGCCATGTCATGTGCGCCGAAACCAGGCTCGCTTGTCATTGAGGGCGCACTGGACTCCAGCCGGGATCAGCATATAGTCGAGTACACCTGGAGTAAGGCCTCGATTGAAAAGCTGATGACCGAAAAACTGCCGGGTCTGCCACTGGTCATTGCCCGGCCGTCGATCGTAGTGGGTCACTCCGATCAGGGTTGTCTGCCCTCTGCCAGTATTTTCTGGGTATTCCGTATGGCGCTGGCATTAGGGAAATTCACCTGTGACCTTGACGATCGTATTGACGTGGTTCCGGTTGATTACTGCGCGGATGCGCTGGTTCTGCTGCTTGACGCAAAAGATGTGATTAATGAAGTGATTCACATTTCTGCCGGAACACAAAGCAGTGTGACGTTCGCCGAAATTGATGTGGCGATGGCCAAAGCATCAGGAGGCAGGGCACTCGGCGTTAATTACCAGAAGGTTTCCTATAAACAGCTCTCTGATAGCCGAAGAACGTTTAAGGATTTGTTCGGACCCTGCAACGAGCGGATCATGCTGCGCGCAATGAACCTGTACGGTCATTTTTCAAACCTGAATGTGGTATTTGATAATTCCAGGCTGCTGCAGCTGGGTATGAACAAGCCTTCCAGGTTCACCGATTATCTGGATCGCTGCGTAATGACGACGCGAGATTCAACGATCGCCGAACTGATGGCCGTTGATTTTAAATAGTCAGCGCCAGGATAACCCCGGAGTAAAACCCCGGAGTAAAACCCCGGAGTAAAACCCGGGCGATTCCCCGATAAAACCGCTATTAAAAGACCTGCATTCAGACATCGAAAACCCTCTCAGAACTGACCAGAACGCGTCTTTATGACTCCAGACTTATTAGGTCTGGAGTCACAGTTAAAGTGTCGTTAGAATGACCCGCTTTGCAGTGACAAACAGGTATCGATGTGACAACAGATCTGACTCAGACCACCGACCGTTCAGCCCATGTTGGCCGCCATGTACTGATCTGGCTGGCGCAGGTGAAAACGGCTTCACTTAGTGAGCTGGATAATTTTGGCGATGAAGGTACGGTCGAGCAGGTAATGAAGGTCTGGGTAAAACTGTCGTTGCTAATCAGTCGTCGGCGTCCTGAGATCGCCATCTCTTCGCTGCTGAAACATGTGCTGCCCAACATCGGATCGCAACCACTTAAAGCGCTGAACCGGTTACGCCTCAACCGGCTCTACAACATCCTGATCGCCGACGGCAAAAAAGAGGAGGCGCGTCGGGTATTTGCGCTGACCAAACAGTTCCTCGCCTGGGCCGAGATGCAGGGCTACCTCGATCATTCACCCATCGCTTCAATGAAAAAACGCGATGTCGCGGGCCGCGCTACACCGCCGCGTAGTCGGCAACTTACCGATGCTGAAATCTGGGTTTTCTGGCACGGACTGGATAACTGGGCTTTGTCGGAGCAGGCACGATGGGCGCTGCGTTTATGCCTGGTGAGCGCCCGACGGCCGGATGAGATTGTGCAGGCGCAGAAAGCCGAGTTCGATTTGCAGTTAGGATTGTGGATGCAGGGCACGCGCAATAAATCGCAGCGGGAACATGTGCTGCCCATTTCGCCGCTGATGCGTCAGTGCATCGAAGCATTGCTGCGCGCCGCCGAACCGGATTCCCCCTGGCTGGTGCCCGCACCCCGCGATCCCCAGCAGCCGTTGTCAAAAGGCGCGCTGAATCAGGCACTGCGCCGGATGCTCCGCGCCCCGCGTGGGCTGGGGCTGGAGCCATTTACACCACGCGACCTGCGCCGAACCGCGCGATCCAAACTTTCTGCGCTCGACACGCCGAATGATGTCGCCCGAAAAATCATGAACCATGCGCTGGAAGGCATCGACCGGGTTTATGACACCCATGACTATCTGAACCAGATGCGCAGCGCGATGATCACCTTCTCAGATGCAGTTGAGCAGATTATTGAATGCGAAAGTTATCATCTGCTACGGCATCGCTATGATGGCGAGACTCTTTCCCTGAACGATCTCTCTATCATGGCGATGTCACGCTAAATAGCGGTCAGAAGTGGTAACGCAACCAGGCAAAATAGACGTTCCCGTTGTTGTGGGTGCCGGGAACATAGGTCATCTGGAAATCGAGAGCGCCATAGCCGATTGAGGCCAGCGGCAGAAGCGCAGGCACCGGAATATAGTCCCAGTTATGCCGCGCGGTGACGCCCGCTGTGTAACCTGCGCCCCAGTGAAAATTCTGATCGGCTAGTGGACGCCAGGTTGCCACCCAGCCATAGCCACCAAAGGGTTCCCATTTATTGAAGGAGTCCTTAAACGCCATCAGGTAGAGGCCATTCCAGTTTCCTTTTTCATCGTAGCGGGAGATACCACCACCTGCGCCCCACGGCCTTTCATTATACTTATTAATGTGTTCCCTGTCGTAAGTGGCACGGTTGTGCCAGGTAATCGCGGGCAGATAAAAGTCGATGCCTTCTGGCTGCTCCCAGGTAATGGCAACTTTATTGCTGAAATTTTCCCAGCCCGCCCCTACGTTCTGAATAAGCGTGGCAGAGTGGGCTGAAAACAGACTGAATACAGACGTCATCATCAGCGCTTTAAGAGGTAGAGTTTTGCGCATGTGTTAATTCCTGCAATATCTGGTGTTAAATAAGGAAAAAAATGAATTAAGGCGGGTATTGTTGCATCAGGAAGAGAAATATCAGGTCAATGAACGGCCATTACAGGATTTTATAATTATCAAAAGGGAGCCGAATTCGCTCAATCTTGCTTATTAAGCTGGCATTCTGAACAGTAAAAAGCCTCACTCTGCATATCGCCTGCTAAAACCCTCTTTCAGCCAGACATTTCCGTGAAAAATTTCGCATTGTTCATTAACAAAATCTTGCATTGATAATCGCAATGAGTATATTTCTCATTTGCTTTAAATGTTAATCACACCCGCGCTAAGGCGCTAACGGAAAGGTTTTGATTCCTCAAACCTTAAGCAGGGTAGCGATGCTCGCAGGACGCAGGGTCGTGACAGTGGCAGCATAAAAACATAAAGATAATTGAGGAATTAATGAACGCTTTCGATCTTCAGTACCCCAGGGTTAAGAGCGCGTCTGCTCTCCAGAGTCCGTTCCGTTTCTCCTTACTGGCTGTTTTCGTCGCCTCATCGCTAATGCATAACGTTGCTTATGCCGCTGAGACTCAGACACCTGCTACCCGCGATGATCAGACTCTGACCGTCACGGCTTCAGGCGATGATGCCGTGACAACGTCACCCGCATCCGATTACAGCGTTCCGGTTACCCGTGCGGGCACGAAAATGCTGGGCACCGTGCGTGATGTGCCGCAGTCAGTCAGCATTGTAAGCAAGCAGCGAATGGCTGATCAGCAACTTCAGTCGCTGAATGATGTGTTGGCAAACACCACCGGCATCCGCGGCATCAGTGGGGACATGGACCGCACCAACTACTATGCGCGCGGCTTTATGATCGACAACTACATGGTCGATGGTATTCCTACGGCCTTTGCTGCTCGCTGGAACCTGGGCGATGCGCAGACCGATATGGCACTGTATGAGCGCGTTGAAGTGGTACGTGGGGCAACTGGCCTGTTGACCGGCCCTGGCAATCCGTCAGCCGCCATCAATATGGTTCGCAAACATGCAGACAGCAAAGAGTTCGGCGGCACCCTCTCCGCCAGCTACGGCAGCTGGAACAAACAGCGTTATGTAGCCGATCTCTCTGCTCCGCTCAGTGAGTCCGGCAATGTGCGTGGCCGGCTGATCGCGGGCTGGCAGGATAACAACAGCTTCATCGAGCGTTACGGCGCTAAAAAACAGTTCATCTACGGTGTTGTCGATGCTGACCTGACCGACTCTGCCACGCTCTCTGTCGGCTACGAGTTCAGCCAGGTCAATACCGACTCCACCATGTGGGGCGGCGCACCGCGCTGGTACACCGACGGCACACAGATTCATACCCGACGCGGCTATAACACTGCGCCTGACTGGGCTTACAACGATAAAGAGAACCGTAAACTCTTTGTGAACCTGAAGCAGGATTTCGACAACGGCTGGAACATCACGCTGAACGGCGCGCACAACGAGATGCGTCTGGACAGTAAGCAAATCTATCTGGATGGTTATTTCGATCGTAATACCGGCGCGGGCGTCTCTTCCTATGCCGATTATCCGGTGGTGGGCGGAACCGGTTATAACACCGGCAAACGCAAAGTGGATGCGGTGGATGCTTTCGCCAGCGGCCCGTACGAACTGCTGGGGCGTCAGCATGAGCTGATGGTGGGCGTCAATTACACCCGTCAGGATAATAAGTACTTCAGCACCTTTGAGAACATCTCTTCAGCGTCGCTGGGTAACTATAACGACTTTAATGGCCAGTATCCTGAATCCGCCTGGACACCGCGTCTGCCTGCCAGCGATACCCAGCTGGTCCGTCAAAAATCGACCTACATGGCGACTCGCCTGTCACTCGCCGATCCGCTGCACCTGATTATCGGTGCTCGCTACACCAACTGGAACCGCGAAACGTTAAGTGGCGAAGCGGAAGAAAATAACATCACTCCCTATGGCGGGCTGATTTATGACTTCGCCGAAAACTGGTCGGCTTACGCCAGCTATACCTCGGTGTTCCAGCCACAGGATTATCGCGATGTCAGTGGCGCTTACCTGTCGCCGGTCATCGGCAAAAACTACGAAGCAGGACTGAAATCGGACTGGATGGACAGTCGCTTAACCACCTCGATTTCAGTGTTTCGCACCGAGCTGGATAATGTAGGTGAGGCAACCACGCAGACAGTGCAGGGTTCAGGTGATGTTGCTTACATTGGCCGGAAAGGCGTGGTGAGTCGGGGCGTAGAGTTCGAGGTCAACGGCGCATTAACCGACAACTGGCAGATGACCTTTGGCGGCACGCGCTATATAGCGGAAAACCGCGATGGCAGCACCTTCAACCCGCAACTGCCGCAGACCAGCTTTAACCTGTTCAGTAGCTATCGCCTGCCGACGCTGCAGCAGCTGACGGTGGGGGGCGGCGTGAACTGGCAGACCCACGTCTGGAACGATGTCGGCGGCCCGGAAGGCAATGGCACCTGGCGCGCCCGTCAGGGCAGCTATGCGCTGGTTGATCTCTTCGCCCGCTACCAGGTGAACAAAAATCTGTCGCTGCAGGGCAACCTCAATAACCTGTTCGACAAAGAGTATGACACCAATGTGGCCAGTTCTGTGGTCTACGGCGAACCTCGTAATTTTTCGGTGACCGCCAGCTATACCTTCTGATTTGTGTCGTTGTATAGCCTGTGAAAAACGCCTCAGTTGAGGCGTTTTTTTATTTGTCTGAGAGCAAAATCGTCACTCAGAGAAGTTTCTGTCCGTAAGCCAGTAAAGAAACAACGTTAGTTTCTTCACCGGGCAAACAGGCGGCCTGAGGAATAGCGTTACCCGCTAATTTCTCAAATGCAGACGGCGTGATATGCAAGAGATGGGCAAGGCATTTTCTATCCATACCCAATTCATTACTGAGAAAATGCAATGCATTTTTGAAGAACTTCGGTTCTTCATGCGAGATCAGACAATCCTCTTTTTCATCGATCGCTTCTCCTTTACGCTTAAGACCAGTAAATGCAGTTTTATACTGAGCATCAGTTAAAAGCGAAAGTTGGTGTGCCCGATAGATGATCGCCGCTTTACTCACTTTCCATGTCAGCTTAAACGCGCTCAGTCCCTGCCAGTCAATACGGCCACCAACCGGGCGTGGAAAGTGCCTGACCATGGAATCCCGTGGAAGCAGGAGAGCAGAGGCAAAACGATTCGCCTGGGACTCAGTGACTCTGTCTCCGGTTGTCATTCCGCCGTGCAGGATTAAATGAGCGACTTCATGGGCGATATCAAATCGCTGCCTGCATGGCGATTTTTTGGCTCGATTTCTGACGATAAAAGGTCTTTCAAGCGGAACAGAAAGAGCGTCCACCTCATCTGAGACAGAATCGAATACGGTGACGAAAGCGCCCAGTTTTTCAGCCAGACGCGTCATGTTTTCAATCGGTCCGGAACCTAGTGCCCACTCTTTTCGACATTGCTCTGCTGCCTTTTCAATATCTTCCTGGGTCTGTACTGTCAGTTCCGGAAAACGCACCGGGGGCAAATCAAGATACTGTTCAAAGAGATCAACCAGACGCACGTAAAGTTCAGCTCTTGCCAGCGTCGAAAGCTTAGTGGAAAGGCGCGTGCTGCTGAGTTTGCGAAAATGCACCTCATCTTCATTCACTCTGGGCTGCGCCAGAAGAGTAAAGAACTCTGGCTCGACCTCTAATACGACGGCTAATTCCATGGCCAACTGAGAAGTTGGAACCGCTGTTCCTGACTCCAGCCGCTGTATGTACTGGCGGGTCTTACCAACCCGCTCAGCCACATGCTCTAGCGAATACTCGTTATACAGGCGAGCTAATCGCAGATTTGAACCGTTAAACACTTTTCACCTGTTAATCTTCATCTGCATTTGTTTTCTTTTCAGGCCGGGATGCTTTGATCGGGTCGAGTTCGATAGTAACCGGAGTCGGTAGTACTTCTTCTATAAAATGTGGAACAGAGACCCGGCCTTCGCCATATGTCCACTTCGATACAAACTCGTCCATTGCATTAGTACCGATGAAATGTACACGGGCACCTTCACCTTCAAACTCAGGCTTTTCGACCACAAAGCGGTGCAGGGTAGGCGTTGTAAGCTGCGGTTCAAAGAGCTGGTCAACGACATTTCTCCGGAAGAAACCTGGCTTCTTTGGATTCTCAGGATCATCAGCAAAAAAACGCACCGGGATATTCTCAATATTGAAAGTGACATCCATGCCGGGGTGAGTCAGCTGAAGCCAGCTATGCTTTCCGCTTAAACATAGTGCAATGAGCATTTGTCGCTGCCTGCCAAAAGTACAGGTGCCACGCGTGTAATTGTCATCAAAAGGAGAAGAGAGCTGTTCGTAAGTTCTGTCCAGTACCTGTAAAAGTTCTTCGGCGATGACAGTTAAACGCTCATCACTCAATTGAGGGTAAAAGTCCCATGGAACCCGATGTGTGTGCATTTCATTAATCCTTTAACGTTGCAAAACGACTGATTTGTCAACCTGAATTTTGGTGCGTTATTGAAGATTTGTCAACCTGCCAGACAGGCCTATTGACGCTGTTATTAAATTTTGAAGTCAGCTCATTTTTGACTTCCCGCGAAAATTGCCCGATAAAAATAACGCCTCAACCGAGGCGTTTTTCACAACATTCCAGGCCTGCACTCAGGTAAAACGCAGTGCCAGGTTAAAACCTTCTGCCGACTCCACCACAATCGCCTCGGGCTGCTCCTGAAATGCGATTTCACCGGTCACCAGCGCGCGTTTCACCAGGGCGAGATCCGCCGTCTCAAAACCCAGCGCGACCATCCGGGCGCTGCCATCATAGTCTTCCGGCAGCGGTCCAAACCGCCGCTGCGCATAGTCTGCCGAAGCAAACCGTACCGTGGCGACACCGGCGCGCAGGACAAAGGCACCTTCGGGACAGGCGAGCACCTTAGCGGCCCCAAACAGGCGGCTATAAACCTGGGCTGAAAGCGCCGGATCCTTCGCGACAATCACAAACTCACTGATATTACGCACGCCATTGGGGTGACGCTGCCATGCAGGCTGCCATACCGCTTCGGGTGTCAGATGCTGGCAAAAAAAGCTGCGGCCATTAGGCACCAGTGAAGGGCGAATCCGCACGGTTCGAAAGTGCGCTTCACTCACCGAACCGTCGGGCAGGGTGACCGGACGATGAAAAGCCGCTGGCGGATCGCCATCCAGATCCTGCCGTTGCAGATGCTGAAACTCACTCTCTGCATCGCTGCTTTTCCATACCAGACCGCTCAATCCCAGCGGCGACTGCCAGAGATCGGCGCGCTGGCTGGCTTTGCCTGGCTCATAGCCCAGCAACTCCAGATAATTTTCTCCAAAAATCGCCAGATGATTACTCGAACCCAGTGAGTGATGTCCACGCTCTGTGAGCTGAAAACCCAGCCTTCGGAAGCGCGCGCTGGCACTGTCGAGCTGGTCGGCCACGTTAATCACAGCATGATCAAGAATCGGTTGCGGAACCTGAACTGACATAGCAGCATTCCTCTTTTTCGTCATTGCGCCGCCACAATCTGCAACGCGCGCGGCACCAACTGGGTGAAGTACTCTACCGCCGGGCCGATCAGGGTTTCATCCGGATCGAAGGCTGCGTGATGCAGACCAAATTCGCTGGCACTGCCGATGCTGACAAACGCTCCCGGCACCTGTTGCAGATAAAAGGCAAAATCTTCTCCGCCCATCTGCGGCGACTCAGCATGCTCCGCGAGATAGCCACTCTGTTGGGCAACGTCCAGAGCAACATCCACCCACTCTGGCGTGTTAATGAGGGCCGGCGGTCCTTCAGTCCACTCCAGTTCCGCGGTCGCGCCAAACCCGGCGGCAATACCCTGAATCAGGGATCGCATGCGGTGCGGAATCTGCGCCCGAATCTCGCCGTTGTGGGTGCGTACCGTGCCCTCCAGCTCAACGCTTTGCGGCAGCACGTTCCATGTATTACCGGCGGTAAAGCGTGTCACGCTAAGCACCACCGTTTCCAGTGAGCTGAACACCCGGCTCGGCAGGGTCTGCAGTGCCGTCACTATATGGCTGGCAATCACAATCGAATCGATCCCCTCCTGCGGTCGTGCGGCATGCGCGCCTTTGCCCTCAATGCGGATCACAAAGCGGTCGACGTTGGCATAAAACGCGCCCGCCCGGCTGCGCAGTGTGCCCAGCGGCAGGTCGGGCGCGTTGTGCAGGCCGAATATCGCCTGAACGCCTTCCAGTGCACCGGCATCAATCAGCTGACGAGCGCCATTAAAAGTCTCTTCGGCGGGCTGAAACAGTATCCGCACCCGGCCTGACAGCGTGCTTTCCTGCTGTTTAAGTTGCAACGCCACGCCGAGCATCACGGCGCTGTGAACGTCGTGACCGCAGGCGTGCATCACGCCCGGCTGCTGTGATCGCCACGGGCGTTCGGTGGTTTCTTCAATCGGTAACGCGTCAATATCCGCGCGCAGGGCGATCAGGGGGGCGCCATGACCGATTTCTGCCACGACGCCGGTTTTCAGCCCCAGCGGCAACAGTCGGACCCCAGCCTGCTCCAGCCAGCGGGTAATGCGTTCCGTGGTGGCAAATTCATGATTCGAAAGTTCCGGGTGCTGATGCAGTTCGCGACGCCACTGCACCAATTGGTCGGTTAAAGGCAAAGTCATGGTTATCCCTGTTATTCCGGCAGAAAAGGTTCGCCCAGCGTCAGCATCAGGCGATTAGCCCAGGCAAAAAAGGCGGTTGATTGAATCAGATCGAGCAGCGCGAGCGTATCAAGACCCTGTTCGCGCAGGGCAGAGAGCTGCGACTGTGTCGGCTGTGCAGGGGTCAGTGACAGCGCTGCTGAGTAGGCGATAATCGCCTGCCAGCGGGCGGCGTGACCGTGAGATAACACCGCACCGGGGGCGACGTTCAGCAGCTTCTGTACCGCTTCATCCTGCTTTGAGAGCTGGCTGGCTTTACGCGCATGGACTGAGGCGCAGTAGATGCAGCCGTTGACCTTACTCACTACGGTGGCAGCCAGTTCGCGCTCGGCACGTGGCAGACCGCCCGCGGTATAAAAAATGCCTTTATCGGTCAGGGTTCGCTGCTCCAGCAACGGTAAATTGCGCGCCAGCAGGCGAAAATAGTCGGAGTCGGTGTGACCAAATTTTGTCAGCGTCGCCTGCTCTTCCTCGCTGAATTCCGCCAGCGGTTTTGCCGGTAGCCAGGGCTCCCAGCCGAGTTCCTGTTGCGTAAACGCGGTCAGGGCAGTTTTGCCGCTAGCGGTATGTAATGCCTCGTGCCAGTGACCAGCCACTACCGGGGCAACCTCACCCGACGCCTCATCGCCCTGTAAGCTGCGCAGACCCGCCAGCAACCGGCTCTGAAAACTAACAAACGCTACTAGCTGTGCCAGTGTGACAATGCCACGCAGGCTCCAGCCCGCCTGTTTCAAAGCCTCCAGATGCGCGGGGGCAGCGGCAACCGGCTCAAACGTCAGGCGATGGGCAAATGTCTGTGCCGCGTTGATCCGCTCACTCCCGGCCAGACTCTCCTGTGGCTGGTAGTGCGCCTGCAGGCCGGATTGTGCATGCCAGCCCGCAACCTCTGCGGCCAGCTGACGCCGCTCCGCCAGTGGAAAATCCTCATCACCCTGGCTAAACAACACGGTGTAGCTACCCTGAGCATGTTGTGTGGCGGCGTGACGTGTCTGGCGCGCACGGGCCAGTTCGGAATCGGGATCGATATCCGCCAGTGTGGCGATCAAATCGTCAGGTTGATTCATGAAATTCTCCTGTGAGGTTCGCCCGCGGCACGAAGCGCGGGCGCAAGATGTTGGGCAATCAGTTCAATCGAGCGCAGCGTGTCGGCATGCGAAGGTTCAACCGAATGCACCTGGAATGAGATATCGGTGACGCGCGCCAGTGCGCTGTCCTGCGCCAGTGAGTGCTGCACCTGATCGATGCTGCCAACATGGGCATCAAACTGGGCCAGTAGATCATCAAAGCGTTCACCGCGTAATTCGCCACGGTACTGCGCAGCCTGCTGACGAATTCCCGGTTCAGCCACCTGACGGGCATAGCGATCAGAAGCGGCCACGAACGCGGTACGAGAGGCGAGGATGCGCGGAGTGATTCCCGCAGGAAGTGCCGCAAGATAGGCATCGATCAGCGGATTCTGTAATGCATCCAGCGGCAATTCAGGCTGGCCCGCCGGGCGCGGCTGGGTGCGTGACAGCATCAGGCCATGGCCGCCCTGTGCGGCACGGATCGCACCCTCTATGGAGAAAGTGGCGATCCATACCCGTCCGGCAAGCTGCGGCGCGGCGGGATAGAGATGATTATCAGGATGCCCCAGTGAATCACCGCGCCAGGCGCTGAGCAGCGTATGCAGATGGTCGGCAAAGACGTCACCACGCTCGGCAAAGGTCAGTCCAAACGGCAAAAACGAATCCGGCGTGCCACCTGAGCCCAGCCCGATCTCCAGCCGCCCATCTGCCAGCAAATCCAGTACGGCGGCATCTTCAGCCACCCGTAGCGCATTCTCCATCGGCAGGGTGATGATGGCGGTGCCGAGCCGGATGGTGCGGGTCTGCGCTGCGACATGCGCCAGGAAGACCAGCGGTGACGGCAGGCCACCCTCATCCTGATGAAAGTGGTGCTGAGCAATCCACGCATTATCAAATCCGCAGCGTTCGGCATGCTGGATCTGTTCTGTGGCTAGCAGATAGCGCTGTTTCGCCGGGACCTTATCCAGCAGACGGGTAAAAAATCCGAGACGTCGGCTCATGCTGACTCCTTGTGGGTTAAGGGAACGAGCGGAGGAATGGCAGCAATTAATTCCCGGGTATAAGGATGCTGTGGTGCGCTAAAAATCGTGACAACGTCACCTTGCTCTGCGACTTCGCCCGCTTTTAACACCGTGACGCTGTCGGCAATCTGTCGCACCGTCGCCAGGTCGTGCGTGATAAACAGATAGGTCAGACCCAGTTCGGCCTGGAGCTGCTGCAAAAGGTCAAGGATTTGCGCCTGTACCGTGACATCCAGCGCCGAAGTCGCCTCATCCAGTACCAGAATCTCCGGCTTGCAGATTAGCGCCCGCGCCAGGGCCACACGCTGCCGCTGACCGCCGGAAAGTTCGTGAGGCTGACGTGACAGGAGAGTGAGCGGTAGCGCCACCCGTGTGGTCATCGCTTCAACGCGCTCACGGCGCTGGCTGCGGCTCAGCCGCTCAAAATTACGCAGTGGCTCTTCGATGATCGTATACAGTGTCTGACGCGGATCGAGTGAGGCAAACGGGTTCTGATAGACAAACTGGATCTTACGCCGCAGCTGACGCAGCGCCTCGCCGCGTAATCCGTTAACCACGATGCCATCCAGCGTCACCTCGCCGCTGTCGGCGGTGTCAAAACCCATAACGATGCGCGCCAGCGTGGTTTTGCCTGAGCCGGATTCGCCTACCAGTGCATGCGTGGTACCGCGCGCCACCTGAAAGCTGACCTGGTTCAGCGCCTGCAGACGCTGCAGTTTGCCCAGCGAAAAACTCTTCATCACGCTGGTTGCCCGGATAGCGGGAGCAGAGAAACGGGAGGCTGCAGGTTTAACTCGGGCGGGGCGCTGAGGAGCCGCATCATTCAGTAACTGGCGGGTGTAAGGGTGCGACGGGGCGCTGATCAGCTGCGCAGTGCGTCCCGATTCCTGAATCTCACAGTGACGAAATACGATAATACGGTCTGCGCGTTGCGCCGCCAGCGCCAGGTCGTGGGTGACGAACAGCACGGCGGTGCGGGATTCATGCCGCAGATTGTCCAGCAGATCAAGAATGCGCTTTTGCACCGTGACATCCAGTGCGCTGGTCGGCTCATCCGCAATGATTATCTCCGGTTGCAGGGCGAGGGCAATGGCGATCAACACCCGCTGCTTCATGCCGCCCGACAACTGATGCGGATATTGCTTAACGCGCTGTTCGGGATGACTGAGGCCGACACGAGTCAGCAGGTCAATCACCCGCTTATGACGCTGCGCTGACGGTAATCTCAGGTGCAGTCGCAGGATCTCTTCCACCTGTTCGCCGACCGTTTTCACCGGATTCAGGGAATTACCGGGATCCTGCGGCACCAGACTGATGCGCGCACCCCGCAGCGTATCGAAACGCTTTTGCGACCACTGACTGATATCCACGCCATTGAGCAGGATTTCGCCCCCTTCGCGGCGACCATTTTCCGCCATCAGACCCATTATCGCCTGTGCGGTGGTGGTTTTACCTGAGCCGGACTCCCCGACCAGCGCCACCATCTCACCGGCCTGCAGCTCGAAGCTGACGTTATGTACCACCGGCTGCCAACGGTTGCCGCTGCGATAGCTTAGCGTCAGATTGTTGACCGCGAGTAACGGCTGAGCGCTCATCGGCGTCCTCCTGAAAGTTGCTGGCTGATGCGGTTGGCTGCGAGCACCACAGCGACCACCACCACACCAGGAAAAGTGGTCAGCCACCAGGCGGTAGCCAGATAATTACGCCCTTCAGCGATTAACAGACCCCATTCCGGCATTGGTGGCGGGGTGCCGTAGCCGAGGAAGCTCAGGGTCGACAGCGCCAGGATAGACTGACCAAATTGCAGGGCGGCATAGGCGATCACCGGCGTCAGCGCATTGGGCAGAATGTGACGCCACAGCACGCTGAAAAAGCGGCCGCCGCTGCCGTAAGCCGCTTCGACATACTCACTGTGACGGATGCGCACCACTTCGGCGCGTGCGAGCCGGGCGAAGCTGGCGATAGAGGCGATGCCCACCGCTAACGCGGCATTCAGGGTGCCAAAGCCGAGTAAAATCAGCACGCTCAGAGAGAGCAGCAGCGCCGGAATCGCCAGCAGGACATCTACGGCGCGCATGACCGTTGATTCAGTTTTGCCGCCGATTGCCCCTGCCACCAGACCCAGCGCGGTACCTGCAAGCAGTCCAATTGTCACCGCCATGACGGCGGCGGAGAGCGAATGTGACGCACCGTATACGATGCGGGCAAAGAGATCGCGGCCGAGCTGATCGGTGCCGAGCCAGTGCCCGGCCTGCGGAGCGAGTCGCTGTGCACCCGCGGTCCCTTCTATCGGGCTGGCCTGGGTAAAGAGGGCCGGGAACAGTGCCGCCAGAACGGCCAGCAGCATGACTAAAACGGCCAGCCACAGGCCCGGCGAGAACGGTAAAATGCGTCTCTTTGCCGCCACGGGTTGCCGCGCGGTTGCGTAATCAACCAGACTCATGTTGCACCTCGTGACAGCTGTAAGCGTGGGTCAAACAACGGCATCAGCAGATCCACCAGCAGGTTGATCACCACAAATCCCAGCGCGGAGATCATCACCACCGCCTGCAACACCGCCACGTCCTGATTGTTTACCGCCTGCTGCGTCAGTTGGCCCAGACCGCCCAGGCCAAACACCGTTTCGGTAATCAGCGCACCGGCAATCAGTTCTCCCAGCAGCAGGCCCGCCACGGTGAGCACTGGCAGCATGGCGTTGCGCAGGATGTGCCGCCACAGCACATAGTGCTCGCTGGCTCCTTTTGCGCGCGCCACCGCCACAAAAGGCCGGGTTGAAACCTCATCGATGCTACGCAACAGAATCTGTGCCAGTGGCGCAGATATTGGAACGGCGACCGTAATGATAGGCAGAATCAGTCCCTGCCACGGTGAGGGATTGATCACCGGGATCCAGCGCAGCTGGAACGAGAAGAGCTGAATCAGGGCTATGCCGAGCCAGAAGGTCGGCACTGAGATAAAAAGCGCGGGTAGTGACTGCAGCAGATTGCGCAGACCGCGCAGAACAGGCAGCCGCGACAGTGTCGCCAGCACAAATGCCAGCAGTGTCGCCAGCAAAAAACCGCACAGGGCCAGTCGCAGCGTGCCGGGCAGATTGCTGGTCAGCAGTTCACTGACCGGCACGCCCGCCTGCACTGAATAGCCGAAGTCACCGTGCAGCATCGCCGCCAGCGTGTGCAGATATTGCTGCCACAGCGGGCTATCCGCGCCATAGGCCTGACGCATCTCAGCAATCTGCTGCGGACTCAGGCCGAGATCCGGATTCTGAAACTTGATCAGAACAGCATCGCCCGGCAACACCTGCAGCAGCACAAACGACAGGGTAAACGCGGCCCACAGTACCAGTACACCCAGGCCAGCGCGTTGCAGCAGATAATGACGCATCCTCACCTCCGGTTACTGTTTTTCCAGCCAGGCGCCATAGAGCGCCGGACGGCCCACGGCTTCAAAACTGACCCCTTTCAGCCAGGGCGCACCGGCATAGACCTGCGGCTCTTCGAAGATCGGAATCACATAGGCCTGGTCCAGCAAATAACGCTGAACGTCACCGGTTAGCTGTAACCGTTTTGTCGGGTCAACTTCAGCGGATATCGCAACCAGCAGCTGGTTCAGTTTGTCATCGCGGAAGTTTTTCACTTTGTCGCTGGAGCCACCTTTCTGCAGCAGGTTGTCGCGGTTGGCCGGGTAGAAGCTGCTTTTAATCACGTCGGGATCGGCGCGGCCGACTTCGGTGACGTTAAGCGGGGTCTTAAGGGGATCGAGGTTATCCAGCGTTTTACTGCCCGCATCGCCTGCTTTGACGGTAAGCGCGACGCCTGCCTGGCGCCACTGCTGCGCCACCAGTTGCAGTACCTCTTTGTTTTGCGGCTGCGGTAGCGATTCATAGACGGTTAACGCCAGTCGCTGGCCCGCCTTTTCGCGGATGCCATCTGCGCCCGGTTTCCAGCCCGCCTGGTCCAGTAATGCCTTCGCTTTCGCCAGATCAAAAGTGAGTTTGTCAGCGAGATTGATGTATCCCGCGGCGGTGGTCGCCACGACCGAGGTTGCCTGCGGATAGTTTGGTGAGAAGAGCGTCTCAACGACCTGCTTCGCATTGGTGGCGTGCAGCAGTGCCTGACGCACCCGGATATCACTGACCAGCGGATTATCCGGACGGAAGCTGAGGCTGTCGTTTACACCTCGGGTCGGCGCGGCATAAACCGGGAATTTTTGATCTTTAGCCTGCTTCTCATCGTATGCCTGAACCTGACGGATCAGGCCTGCCTGGCCCGCCAGCAGTGCACCGATGCGCACGCTGTCTTCCGGCGTCACGATGACTTTTATCGCATCGAGATTGGCCGGACCTTGCTGCTGAACGTTTTTCGGTCCCCACTGATACTCTTTACGCGCCACCAGATCCACTTCCCGACCGAGCTTCTCATCACTGACCACAAATGGCCCGGAGCCGATGATGTGACGCGCATCGCCCAGCTGATCGAAACTGCGCGCAAGGGTGCTCAGCGAGACCAGGCCAGAACCAATGGTGGCGGTGCCCTGCAAAAATCCGGGTGACGGCTTTTTGAAATAAAATTTCACGGTCAGCGGGTCGATCACTTCGCTGCGTGCATAGTTATTAATGACTTCCGATACCGGCAGGCGCAACGCTTTATTTCCCAGGCCGTAGGTATCAAAGTTTTTCGCCACCGCGTTTGCATCTAAAGGTGTACCATCGGAAAAGGTTACGCCCGGCCGCAATTTAAACGTGTATTCGGTTTTATCGGCGTTGGTAGTCCAGCTTTCCGCAATCCAGGGTTCAACCTGCAGCGTTTCGGGATTCTGCCAGGTTAATTTATCGGTGATCTGATTGAGAATGCCGCCATTTGGGTAAAAGCCACCGGCAGGCGGATAGAGGTTGGTATGTGCCTGCTGTTCAAGATAAATCAGCGTGCCGCCTTTGACCGGTGCGGCCACCGCATTAAAGCTCAGAGTCCCGGCAAGTAATGTAAAAACCAGCGTTTGTGCGAGTGGTTTAAGGGAAAATAACGTCTTCATGGTGAATTCCTTTGTTATCAATTGCCTCAGCAGGCGGAATCATCATCGAATGACGCAACACGCAGATAAAGTAACGATTTGGTCAAAGCTTATCTGAAAAAAATAAATGCGGGATGGGGGCGGGATTTAATCTGTTAATTTCAGTTGAGGGATGGCAAATAAATTTCTGCCATCCTGCCGGGTTATATTTTATCCAGATACACAGCGGGTTAATCAGGAACCGCTATTCCACACATAATTTCCGCTGGCCTGCACGCAGAAAAGCGCTGACCAGAACCAGCCAAAGCAGACCGCAAATCAGGTTCACCAGACTGAAGCCACCGGTGCCGTAGCTGAAATACGCGCTTTTGGCGGCTTCAATGCCCAGCGCAATGATCAGAATACTCACCATCCCAAGCATCGCTGCCACGCTGCCTTTTCCGCCACTGCTGGAAAACAGCGTCATACGATAGAGTCCGGCGTTAACCAGCCCGGTGCCAAAACCGTAGAGACTCATTCCGGCAGTGAGCCACAGATAGCTTTGCGCGTTCAGCACAGTGGCGGTCATCGCGATTGCCAGCCCGCAGACCACCGGCCAGGCACCGAGTCTTATTGGCTGTTCAATCGGCAGACGGCTGGATAAGCGCCCCAGCGTCAGGTTGCCTGCAATCATGGCGGCAAAGACTGGCAGCTGAAGCAGGGCATAGTCGATGCGGCTGAGTTGCGCGCCGTGGATCAAAATCACGGGCGACAGCGCAACCCAGGCGATGCAGGGCACGGTGACCAGTCCGATGGCCAGCGAACCGCGCATCACCTGACGATCTTTCAGCAATTCCGCGTAACCGTTGATAATCGATCGCAGCGACAGCGGTTTCTGCCGATCGCCCGCCGTTTCAGGCATGGCATACCACAACCCCGCCAGCGCCAGCGCCGCGACAGCACCAATCAGCCAGAACAGGGTGCGCCATTCACCCACGGTAAGAAAAGCCGCGCCCGCCAGTGGACCAGCCAGCGGGGCCAGCAGGGCAACGTTGGCCATCAGCGCCATCATTTTGATGCTGAGCGATTCCGTAAATGCTTCCTGCACCGCCGCATAGCCCACCGCACCGATAAAGCAGAGGCTGATTCCCTGCAGAAATCGCAGCAGAACAAACTGCTCAATGCTTTGCACCCAATGCGTCGCCACACACGAGAGCATAAAAAAGGCCACGCCGCTGAGCAGCACCGGACGCCGCCCGATACGATCAGAGAGCGGGCCAAGCAGCCATTGCAGCAGTATGCCACCGGCCAGATAGGCGGTCAGTGAAGTAGAAACCCACTCCGGCCCGACTTTAAATTCCTGCGTCACCAGCAGCATGCCGGGCTGAATCATGTCATGGGCGATATAGGTGGCGAACTCAAATAACACCAGCGACAGCGGAAAAATCAGATGCCGGCGGGTCAGTTGTGACACCGGTAGAAAAGAAGCCATTACGAATACCTGCATTAAAACCATTAAAAAGCGGCCACCAGGGTAGCCGCATAGTATCAGAGTGACAGTGTAACGCTTAGCGCCAGCGGGCTATCGGGTTGACCAGCGTGCCGGCGAACTTGAGGTTTTCGGCAGGATCAGAAAGGTTAATCATCTGCTGGTTATTCGCCAGCTGCAGGCGGTTCAGACAGGAGCGGGTAAACTCAGGCGCGAACATGTCATAGTGCGCGAACTTAGTAGCATGCTCCGGGTGCGCCTGCTGGTAATCCTTGACGCACTGCGCCACCGCCTGCCAGAACGCCTCTTCCGGCAGCGTGCCAGACTGATGCAGGATCGCGCTGATAAAGCGGAAGATACAGTCAAACACATCGGTGAAGATCGACAGTAATTTGAGGTTCTCCGGCACATCCACCGCCAGACGCTGCACGCCCTCCGGCAGCACCGCGTCCGGGTTCATCACGGCGATCTCTTCGCCGATATCCTTCATGTAAGCACTGACCGGCACGTTGTTCTCCAGCAGCATGATGAGGTTTTCACCGTGCGGCATAAATACCAGGTCATGCTGATAGAAGCAGTGCAGCAGCGGGCTGAGATAGCAGGTCAGATAGCGATCAATCCACTGCTTCGCAGGCAAACCGGAGTCCGCAATCAGCGCGGGCAGCAGAGCCTGCTGGTGGTGATCGACGTGCAGGAAAGAGGCCATGGTCATCAGACGCTGACCGGGTTGCAGGCTGGCGGCAGGATTATCGCGCCACAGCGCCGCGAACATCTTTTTATAGGCGGAGTCACCTTTGATCGCCTGCTCATAATAGCGGTTGTGATAGCCGACCGCCGCGACTTCACGCAGGATGCGGAAATCACAGCGTTTCAGCCACGCATCGCTCGCCACCAGCTGCTCCAGCCAGCCGTTAATGGCAGGTGTCGTTGCCATATAGTAGGGTGACAGACCGCGCATAAAGCCCATGTTCAGCACTGACAGGGCGGTTTTCACGTAGCGCTTCCCGGGCTGACTGCGATTAAAGAAGGTGCGGATAGACTGCTGCGCCTGGTAAGCATCGTCCCCGGTGCCCAGATAAACAATATCGTGACTGGCAATGTCCGCTGCAAACACGGTCAGCAGTTTGTTCTGCCACTGCCACGGATGCACCGGCATCAGGATATAGTCTTCAACCGCCAGTCCTTTTTTCACCAGTTGAGCATTGAACTGTTCCACGGTGGTGTCGCCCAGCTCATCACGCATCAGCTGCTCATAGCTCAACTCGCTGAGGCTGGAGAAATGCGCGTTGCGGCGATGAACCGCGACCCAGATGAGGTGAACGGGCGCGGCGGCTTCCGGCGCATAGGCCAGATAATCCTGCGCATCGAAGCCGATGCGCCCATTATTGGCAACAAAGCAGGGATGGCCTTCGGTCATCGCTGCTTCCACCGTCTGGAAGTCGGCTGCGACCAGCGCCTTAGTGTCGGGATTATTTTTCTGCAACTTATAGACGCTGCTGCACAGGGTGCTACTGATCTCCTCCATATAGGTCGCCAGCAGTACCTGCGGAATCCCGATCTCTCCGTTGAATTCAACGATAAACTTCAGCGCATCCAGTGGCAGCTCATGTCCGTTCTCCTGCTTGCGCAGAGAATCCGCGTCGATTTCCCAGTGATCCAGCGCCAGCCGCGCCGCGCGGAAATGGTATGTCGCTTCACCGCCCGGCACCGCCAGCTGATAACTTCCGTTACCTGATTCCTGCGGGGTAATGATTTTTTCATGCGCGAATTCGGCAATCGCTTTGCGGATCAGCATGCGGTTTGCCTGCGTCCAGTTGTCGCCCGTCAGATGCGTGCCGTCGGTCAGTGAAGAGGGGGTGTTCATAGTCTGCGACTCCTGCTGTAACGCGTGTTGATAATCTTCCCGCTGGCAAAAGGCCAGCCAGGCGGTTTTGTGGCCCATGTCGATGGTGTGCTGGTAGCGGAATCCAGCGCGTTTATTCAGCACGTGAATTTTTTCATTGCGCACGTCTGGCTCCACCACGACACGGTTCACCTCTGGGCGGCTGAACATGTAGTCCATCACCAGCGTGAAAACTTGCCAGCTAAAGGCTTTGATCGGCTGGCTGGCCGGGGCAATCAGAATGTGCATGCCGTAATCATCGGGTGCGGCCGGGTAGAATTTACCGACCTCATCATCACCGGCGCGGTAGCACTCAATCAGACAGACAGGCTCGTCATTGCAGCAGCCAATCAACGCCGCATGGGGATCGGATGCGGTCAGCGTCTGATAAAACTCCGCGACCTGCTCCAGGTTCTGCTGCTGCATTCCCCAGAAGCGAGCGTAATCGCGGGTGACCCAGCTGTGGATCAGCGGCGCATCACTTCCGAGCATTGGCCTCAGGGTAAACTGGCCTGCGGGACGGGCCGCACTGAACAGCGGTTGTAAACTCATCTCAGTGCTCCGATTTAGCCGGGAAGGTCTGGAAGGCGATCTGACGCTCGATGGGATAAACCTCGCGTCCTGTCAGTTCACGCAGCAGCACAGAGTTGCGGTAGCAGGCCATGCCGAGATCCGGCGTGACAAAGCCGTGGGTATGCAGCTCGGCGTTCTGCACGAAGATCTGATTGTGATGGTCGATGCTGTAGTTGCGCTGCACGTCATAGCGGCCTTTCTCATCCCAGCGCAGGCGGGCGTGGATACCCTCTAAAAACATTGGTGGCTGGTAGTGATAGCCGGTCGCCATCACCAGTCCTTCGGTGCGACGGGTGAAGGTGCAATCCTGCTCCTCCTGATGCAGCGTCAGCTCGAACTCGCCCTGTGGCAGCCAGCGCATGGCGGTCAGCGCCGAATGAGTGAAGAGGTTGACGTTGAGATCGCCGTCGAGCTGTTTGACATACATCAGGTCGTAAATGTCATTGATTAAGCTGCTGTTAATCCCCTTGTAGAGATTCTTGTGACGCGCATTCAGCTCGTCTCGGGTGCTGGCGGGCAGGGCGTGGAAATAATCCACCCACTCCGGCGAGGTCATCTCCAGCGTCAGCTTGGTGTACTCCAGCGGATAGAAGCGCGGCGCGCGGGTAATCCAGTTGAGCTGATAGCCAAAGCGGTCGATATCGGTCAGCAGGTCGTAGTAGATTTCCGCCGCGCTCTGGCCGCTGCCCAGCACGGTAATCGAACGCTTCTGCTGCAGTTCCGCTTTGTTGGCCAGATAGTGGCTGGAATGCGTCAGGCGCTGGCGGTGCGGCTGGCTGCACTCCGGCATCCAGGCTTTTGGCCCGGTGCCGAGCACCAGATGACGCGCCTGATAGCGCTGCTTCTCTCCGCTTCGGGTGTCGGTTACCTGAAGGTCATAGATGCCGGCCGCTTCATCGTAGCTGACATACTCGACGTGGCTGTTCCAGCGCAGGTTGGAAAGGCGCGAGCTGGCCCACTGACAGTACTGGTTATACTCTTTCCGCATCAGGAAGAAATCTTCACGAATATAAAAAGAATATAGTTTCCCTTTTTCCTTCATATAGTTAAGCAAGCTGTAAGGGCTGGTCGGATCGGCGAGCGTTACCAGATCGGCCATAAACGGTGTCTGCAGATGGGCGCTTTCCAGCATCATGCCGGTATGCCAGTCAAAGCCTGGATTCTCATCCAGGAAAATACCGTTCAGTCCCTCAACCGGCTCACTCAGACAGGCCAGGCTCAGGTTGAAAGGACCGATGCCGATGCCAATAAAATCGTAAACAGGATTATTCATTTCAGATCGCTCCCTGATTCGCCGCGCTCAGCGCAGAGGCACGAACCTGCTCGCGGCCATAATGCGCAATCAGGCTCAACACATCTTCGATGTCGGCAATGGTGGTGGTGGGATTCAACAGGGTAAATTTCAGATACTGACGTCCATCGACTTTGGTTCCGGCGATCACCGCATTACCGGAGCGGAAGAGCGCTTTACGGATAGCAGCGTTGATTTCATCGATCTGCGCGTCGCTGGCATGTTTGCCGGGAACGTAGCGGAAAATCTGAGTAGTCAGCTCAGGCGCATGCAGCACTTCAATGGCCGGATGCGCCGTTAACAGCTGGTGAGCGGCCTGTGTCAGATCTATCAGGGTATCGAAGGCATCGCCCAGCGCCGCCGGACCCATCACGCGCAGTGTCAGCCACATTTTCAGCGCATCAAAACGGCGGGTGGTCTGAATGCTTTTGTTGACCAGATTCGGCGTACCTTCCTGCTGTGCACTGAGTGGATTGAGGTAATCCGCATGGTGCGTAACATGCTTCAGGTTATGGCTGTCACGCACAAAGAACGCGCCGCAGCTGACGGTCTGGAAGAACGATTTGTGATAATCGACGGTGACGGAATCCGCGCGCTCAATGCCATTCAGGCGTGAGCGATGGTTCTCAGAGACCAGCAGGCCACAGCCATAAGCGGCGTCAACGTGCATCCACAAACCATAATCGTCACAGAGACGGGCGATTTCCGGTAGCGGATCGATGCTGCCAAAGTCGGTGGTGCCGCTGGTGGCGACCACAGCAATCGGGATTAGCCCTTCACTGCGGCAGCGCGCGATCTCCTGCGCCAGGCACCCGGCGTCCATGCGGTAATGGTCATCGTGATCAACAGCGATAACCGCGTCATAGCCCAGTCCCAGAATCGCCATCGACTTCTGGATGCTGAAGTGGCTGAGTTTCGAGGTGAACACCCGCCATTTCGATGCGGTCTCAGGCAGGCCGCGATGTTTGATCAGGTGTCCCGGATGATGCGCCGAACACCAGCTGTCACGCGCTAGCAGCATAGCCATCAGGTTGGATTGGGTCCCGCCGCTGGTGAAGATCCCATCGGAACCGGCAGGCAGGCCGATGCGGCCAAGCGTCCAGTCGATCACCTTCTGCTCAATCAGCGTGCCGCCTGCGCTCTGATCCCAGGTATCGACCGAGCTGTTCACCGCTGCCATAATCTGCTCTGCCATCAGAGAGGGCAGGACGACCGGGCAGTTCAGGTGCGCCAGGTATTTAGGATGGTGGAACCAGACCGCGTCACGAAGATAGAGCTGGCTCAGCTCCGCAAGCGCATCATCGTTGTTGCCCAGCGGACGATCGAGATCGACTTCGCTGAACTCCGCCGCCAGTTCGTGGGGCAGAATACCACTGAAGGGTTTTTCTACGCCGGTTACCGTGCGGGTCATCAGCGCCAGCACCTCCTGAGTCTGCTGCGACCAGGCCGCCAGTTGCTGATCGTTAAAAATGGCCGTTTCAGCACCGCTGGCATTGGAGGCTGGCGTCAGATCCAGTGCTGCCTGAGTGGATGAGCGTAAAAGCATATTCAGTTCCTGTGCGTTAATACCGATAACCCTGCCGACATAAAGTCAGCAGCGTAGGATGTCCGCTCAACAACTCCAGTAAACATAAAACTAACTAACCAGATAAAAACCCTGCCAATTCTGTGGACCAGGGTTTTCACCTTAAAAAGAGAAAATTCCGCATACTATTTGTGGATATGGCAGCGTTTAACGCTTTGTTATATGCGGATGAGAGTGTAAATGTTAATCATTATCATTCAAATGTTTTGTTGTTAAAATTTATTTATTAGCGAACCTAATGTGAAAAATGTGATGAAGATCACTTTATGCGATCGGAATAGTCCTTTTTTTGGGGGGGTTAGTGCCAGTAAAGGTCAGGTAATGGAGGTTGCGATAAGTGACTACAAATCAGTGGTGGGCAAAAAAGAGCGGAATAGAGAATTTTGTAAACGCTAAGCGAAGTTAATTCTAAAGGGGACCAGGGCGTGATTTAAGCGGAGCCGCTAAGCGATTTAACAGAAACACCCGGAAAGGACTCATTGCCCTTTCCGGGTTGCATTACACGTTCTGATTACCCTGCGTTCGTTTCAGCAGGCACCTTCTTTTTGGCCATGAAGTTATAAATCACTAACAGGCCAAAAATACCGGTGATGATCATGGTGATGGTTCCCTTATTCATAAAGTGAGCCATATTACCCAGCAGGATGCCGGTGACGCCGAAGTCGGTATCCGAGAAAGTGGTGTTGGTCAGTCCAATCTGTCCGAGTACCGGTAGCAGGGCGACAGGCAGGAACGTAATTAACAGGCCATGAGCAAAGGCACCGCAAATCGCCCCGCGCTTGCCACCCGTCGCATTACCAAATACGCCCGCCGTCGCACCACAGAAGAAGTGGGGAACCACACCCGGCAGAATCAGTACCCAATGCAGCTGACCGAGAACAAACAGTCCCACCAGACCACCGACAAAGCTGGAGATAAAGCCAACCAGCACCGCATTCGGGGCATAGGGGAAGACGATCGGGCAATCCAGCGCAGGTCTGGCATCCGGCACCAGTTTTTCTGAAAAGCCAGTAAAGGCCGGGACGATTTCAGCCAGAATTAAGCGCACACCCTGCAGAATGATAAAGACACCCGCCGCAAAGGTGATGGCCTGGATAAAAGAGTAAACCAGGTAGTTCTGACCATTGCTGAAATTAGCCTCTACATATTCTTTACCGGCAGACACCGACAGGATTAAGTAGATAATCATCATCGTCAGAGAGATAGAGATGGTACTGTCGCGCAAAAAACTGAGGTTTTTTGGCATGTTCATCTCTTCGGTGGATTTAGATCCTTTGCCCACTAACGATCCGATCCAGCCTGATAAGACATAGCCAATGGTGCCGGTATGCGCCAGGGCGACCTGGTCACCTCCGATGATTTTACGCATATAGGGCTGAGCGATCGCCGGGAAGGTGGCCATCAGAATTCCCAACAGCAGTGACCCTGTGTAAATAAGCTGAATACCTTCAAAGCCAGCAACCGATAAAATAATTGCGATCATACAGGCCATATAGAACGTAACATGCCCTGAGAGGTAGATATATTTGAGTCGGGTGAAGCGAGCGACAACGATATTGGCGACCATGCCGAAGGCCATAATCATCGTGGTTGGCGCACCATATTTTGCCAGGGCGATAGAGACCATCGCTTCGTTATTAGGAATGATGCCCTGAACATCAAACGCATGTTTGAAAATGTCGCCCAGTGGCGTCAGGGAACCGACCAGAACGGTCGCTCCGCCTGCCAGCACCAGAAAGCCCAGAATGGTTTTTACCGTACCCTTGATGACATCAGGAAACGGCTTTTTCTGCGCAATCAGTCCGAAACATGCCACCAGTCCGACTAATATAGAGGGCACTTTCAGCACGTCGACGACGAACTGCAAAAGATTTTGAGTAAACATATTAACCTCGAGGGTAAGGTGTTTATCTAATTATTAGCGTCAGTTCTTCTCAAAATACTCGCGTATTTTTTGCTCTACTTCTTTCAGGTCTATGATGTTGTTGATGATGATGACTTTCTGTTCCGGAAGATTGGCGCTGTAGGCAATATCTTTCGCCATAACAAAGACATCCGCCACATCGGGGGTGACTGAACCAAGATCCGAATGTTCGACTTCGGCTTCAACACCAATTGTTTTAAGCACCTTCTTGATGTTCATTTCCATCATGAAGCTGCTACCCAGACCCGAACCACATACCGCCATAATTTTCATATCTAACCTCATTATCTGTTGATCAAAAGTCTTGTCTCAGCGGGCAGTTCAGACGCCCGATAAAATCGTCGTGAGCGCTTCTTTGCTGGTGGCATTGAAGAGCTGAGCCATGATCTCTTCATCGGACAGAACCTCTGCCAGTTCGGAAATCATTTCGATATGGCTATTACTGTCCGGCGCAGCAAACATAAATATGGCTTTCACCGGATCGTTCTCATCGGAATCAAACTTCACGGGTGTGCCCAGCAGCACAATCGACAACCCCAGTTTGTGTGCGCCCTGTTCCGGGCGCGCATGAGGCATGGCAATCTGCGGCGCAATTACAAAAAAGGGACCGATCTCCTCTTTTTGCTGAATAATCGCATCAATATAATCCTGCGATATTGCGCCCTCACTGAGCAGAGGACGTCCCGCAATGACTAACGCTTCCTGCCAGCCAGCAACGCTTTCGACGTACTGGATTTTCTCGTTGTTTAACCACTTAGACAGGTGTGACATCGTCTTACTCCTCCTGTTTAAATGCGCAATAGAATTTAACTAAGCGCATAAACCGTGTGGCGTTTGCCTGCTCCCGGTTGCGCATACCTCATCTCATATAAAATTTTCTCAACCGGAACAGAGCCTGTTATGCATTCCGATTTTTCATAAATTCCTGAGCATGTACAGTCAGTTTCCCAGATAACTCCCGATATCACTTTTTTAGATAAACTTCCTGTCAGCAGAGCGACACAAAAACCGAATGTAGTTAAAGGGCATAGAATTCGTAAAATTCATATATTTCATCTGGTTAATAAAAAGCATTTTATCGTTTTTCAGATAAGGTTATATTTCACCCCTTGTCACCAAATCTGTACATGTCAAAGATGTCTAGTCATACTGATGATGTCCTTCGACGTGTACGGACACAACCTGTAAAGTTAAAATATTGCTTATCAGACTTAACATCAGTGCCAATTTGATAAGTTGATCACATATTCAGCTAGCGGAAGTGGTACTCATCCGGCAATGTCAGGCAGAACTGTACTGACACGGATTAGAGGGAGTCTGTCCTTCACTCAAATGGGAAGAAAGCCAATGGTTGATGGCATTACTGAAAAGCAAAAAGAGGTTGTTGATTACATCCTCAATAAAATTAAGGATGATGGCCTTCGACCTGGGGAAAAGCTGGATACTGAAATTTCAATTGCCAAAAATATCGGCATCACACGGGCTACGGTGCGTGAAGCCACTCGCATTCTGGTGGAGCAGCAGAGAATATACCGGGTTAAAGGATCGGGTATTTTTGTGGGTTCTACAGAGGTGAGTAGCCAGGCTCACAGATATCATGTACTTTCACCGTTTGATTACCAGGCTCAGAGAAATGGCCATAAAGGTGTCAGAAAAATCATTTCGGTCAGCATCATCAGGGTGCCTTCAGCGGACATGGCCCAGGCACTGCGTATAAAGAACAGCGATCAGATATATAAAATTTTACGCCTGATGTGTTTCGATGATATTCCGGTTGCGCTGGAACATATTCACCTGCCGGTAAATATGTTTAACAGCATGGAATTCAGCAAGCTGGAAGTCTCCAAATATGCCTACATTGAAGAAGTTACAGGTAAGAAGGTCCAGCTGAGAGATCAGCACTTAACGGCCGTCAATCTTACGGATGCACCATCACTGACTCTGCTTAATTTAGCGGAAGGTGATGCGGTCATTCAGCTTAATGAAACCGTTTTTCTCGACGACGGTGTGCCCTGTGAAGTCAATGTGGCGATTATCAATACGCGGTATTTTCCTCTGAAACAAAATTCGCGGCGGCCTTAGGGATTTAATTATTTATCCCCCCAGGGGATCGTTATTCCTGTGCGCAGGTTTTAATCGATGAGAAACAGGAATTTAAACTTCTCATTACAACAGATGATTCTAATCGCAGGATAAGGTACATATCCCCGCGCTCACCCGGCAGTTGTTATTGTCGCCACAGACGCCATCAATATTTTCAAAATGCTGCTTTGCCTGACTGGCTTTCGTCCACTTATCCTTCCTTTGAAGAATCAAATTAATAATGCCGAACATCTGATGCCTGAAACTCCACCAGCCGCGACCAGGAACCGTTAGCTCCCCATACTTAAGACGATTTTCTGCATAACTTTTCCAGTTCGCTGGTTTTAATCGCATTTTCATCAGGCAATGAACAGCGTTATCCGCGAGATCTTGCTATCACACCCTATTTCAGCGCCGTTACCCTCCTTTTTTCTTTCAGGCCTCGCCATTATGACGAATCCAGGAAATCATAAAACAATATGATGTTTTACCAATAATCGACTGCGCAGCACACTGGTTAGCAACCGGATTGAATAAGGACCAGGTGAATGGCATATCGATTAAGTCTTTTAGATAAGGCGCCCGTGCTGCAGGGCGAGTCGCCCACCGCGGCGCTACAGCGTACGCTGCAACTGGCCCAGCTGGCAGAAGAGTGGGGTTATCACCGCTTCTGGCTGGCGGAACATCACAACACCGCGCAGCTCGCCAGCCCTTCACCGGAAGTGTTGATTGCCTGGATCATTGCCCAGACCCGACATATTCGTGTCGGATCGGGCGGGGTGATGTTGCAGCACTACAGCCCCTATAAAGTGGCAGAGAACTTTAATCTGCTCGCCTCCCTGGCTCCGGGCCGCATCGACCTCGGTGTGGGTAAAGCGCCGGGTGGTTTACCGCTCTCCACCCATGCACTGCAACAGGGCGTCGATGCCGCCAGAAAAGGCACCTTTGCCGAACAGCTTCAGCTGCTGGACAGCTGGCTGAAGCCCGCGCAGGCGCATCCTGACGATGAGGGCTTAGCCGCGACGCCACTGCCGTCACGCCCGGCTAACCGTTTTCTGCTGGGTGCCAGTGAAGAGAGCGCCCGGCTGGCCGCCTCGCTGGGCTGGCAGTTTGTCTTTGCGGCGCATCTTAATGGCGATCGTCAGTTGCTTGAGCACGCGCTAAATACTTTCTCCCGTCTGAGCCACGGACAGCGTGCACTGGTGGCTGTGCAGGTAGTGGTGGCCGATTCACCCGCCGGAGCAGACCTGCTGGTTTCCGGTCTGCGTCATTATCACGTGGCAGTGAAGGATGGCCCAGGCGTCAACGTCGCCAGTCTGGAGCAAGCCGAACGCTATGTGCGTCAGGGCGGTTATCGGGATTACAAAATAGAGCCGCGCACCCCATCACTCCTGAAAGGCACGGCAGCGCAGGTTCATGCCCAGCTGGACGCGCTGCATCATAATTTTGATATCGACGAGTTCGTTATCGACACGCCAATTACCGAGCCGGTTGCCCGCCTGCAGTCACTCGAACTGCTGGCCACGCATCATCTGGTCGCAGCCTGAACCTCAGTGGAGAGTCATCATGAACCATGAGTCACAACTGATTGAATGGCGACGTGAACTGCACACCTGGCCTGAACTGTCGGGTCAGGAGTTCGCGACCACCGCGCGACTGCGGGGCTGGTTAGAGGCTGCGGGTATTCAGCTGCTGGACTATCCGCTTGAGACAGGCCTGGTGGCGGAGATTGGCAGCGGGGATACGGTGATCGCACTGCGCGCGGACATCGACGCGTTGCCGATCCATGAAGCCAGCGGGGTGCGTTTTCACTCCCGTCATCCTGGCGTGATGCACGCCTGCGGTCACGACCTGCACAGCGCGGTGATGCTGGGTGCGGCGTTGCAGCTTAATTCACAGGCCGATCGGTTGCCCGGTCGGGTGCGTATCCTGTTCCAGCCCGCCGAAGAGATTGCTCGTGGGGCGCGTCAGTTTATCGACGCCGGGGTACTGGATGAGGTGCAGGCCATTTTCGGCATGCACAATGAACCTTCGCTGCCCGTTGGCACATTCGCTACCCGCAGCGGAGCGTTCTATGCCAATACGGACAAATTTATTATTCGCGTTAGCGGCAAAGGCGCACATGCCGCGTATCCGGAACAGGGCGTCGACAGCATTGTCACCGCCAGCCAGATCATTCAGGCACTGCAGGGCCTCACCAGCCGCAGCTTCAGTGCGCTGGACAGCCTGGTGCTGAGCATTACCCGCATCGATGGCGGCAAAAGCTGGAACGTGTTGCCGGGCGGCGTTGAGTTTGGCGGCACGGCACGTACCCACGATTTACAGCTGCGTGCGGAACTCGAGCAGCGGGTGCGCACGCTGGTTGAACACTTCGCCGCAGCCAATGGCGCGCAGGCGACACTGAGCTGGCATCCCGGCCCGCCGGTGCTGATTAACGACGCGCACTGGGCGAACTTCAGCATTGAAGTGGCGCAGCAGGCGGGTTATCGGGTGCAGGCCGCCGATTTGCATCTGCTGGGTGAGGATTTTGCCTTCTATCTGCAACAGGTGCCGGGTGCGTTTGTCAGCATTGGCAGCGCCAGTGATTTTGGTCTCCACCACGCCAGCTTTACCCCGGATGAGGCGCTGATCGCCCCCGCCGCTGACTACTTCGCCCGACTGGCCCGCCAGGCGCTGCAACATCTTAATGCGCGATGTCGGGAATCCATTCTGAACTGATTTCATCTGCAGCCCGCTCAATCACGACGGTTCTGATAACCGCCGTCGGGCATCGCTACGACTAAAAAAAGAGAGAGCATCATGACCACAAGACAACTTCGGCTGGGCACTATTCTGCATGGCGCATCGGGAAATATGTCCGCCTGGCGTCATCCGGCAGCGCAGGCCGATGCCAGCATCAACCTGGATTACGCCAAAAAAATCGCCCGAAAGGCGGAGCAGGGCAAGCTCGACTTTCTGTTTGTCGCCGATGGGTTGTTTATTAATGAAAAGTCGATCCCGCACTTTCTTAATCGCTTTGAGCCGCTGACGCTGCTGTCTGCACTGGCGGGCGTTACGGAGCACCTAGGTCTGGTCGGCACCGTTTCCACGTCTTACAGCGAGCCGTTCACCGTGGCGCGGCAGTTTGCCAGCCTCGATCACCTCAGCGGCGGTCGCGCGGGCTGGAACGTGGTTACATCACCACTGGAAGGGTCTGCGAAAAACTTCTCCCGCCAGAAACACCCTGAGCACGCGTTGCGGTATCGCATAGCCGATGAGTATCTGCAGGTGGTGAAAGGCTTGTGGGACTCGTGGGAGCAGGATGCCTTTGTGCGCGACAAAGAGAGCGGACAGTTCTTCGATCCGGCGAAGCTGCACACGCTCGATCATCATGGTGACTTCTTCCAGGTACAGGGACCCTTGAATATCGCCCGCACGCCACAGGGACGTCCGATTATCTTCCAGGCAGGCGCGTCGGATGACGGTAAAAAACTGGCAGCGCGGCATGCTGACGCCATCTTTACCCATCAGCCAACCCGCGAAGAAGCGCAGGCGTTTTATCAGGATGTGAAGCAGCAGCTGGTGGCGAACGGCCGTCAGCCAGAGGATCTGCACATCTTCCAGGGTGTCAGTGTGATTGTTGGCGATGATGCGGAGGACGTGGAGCGCCAGTATCAGACCACGGCGGCGCTGGTATCAATTACCGATGCGCTTAACTACCTTGGGCGTTTCTTCGACCATCATGACTTCTCTCAGTACCCGCTGGATCAGCCTTTCCCGGACATTGGCGACATTGGTCAGAACAGCTTCCGCAGCACCACCGATGAGATCAAACGCAAAGCGCAGCAGCACGGACACACCCTGCGTCAGGCGGCGCTGGAAGCAGCAACCCCACGTCCACTGTTCCACGGCACGCCGGAAGAGGTGGCGGATGGCCTGCAGCAATGGTTCGAGACCCAGGCCGCTGACGGCTTCATCATCAATGGCGGCACGCCTGATACCTTTGAACGTTTTGTCGACCGCGTGGTGCCGATTCTGCAGGCTCGCGGCCTGACGCGTCGTGACTATCCGGGCAGCACCCTGCGCGATAGCTTCGCCCTGAAACAACCCGTTAATCAGTTCACTTCACAATAAGGGCACAAGCCATGAAAACAACATCGCGTCTTCTCGCCCTGCTTGTTCTGGCGGCCAGCAGCCATGCGCTGGCTGAAGAGACCAGCGTCTCCTATAACGGCCAGCGCGTCAGCCTGGAAGCGAATAAAGCCCCGATTAATACCGTGAGAAATCCGGACGCCATCGCGCAGCTGCCTGCCGGTCATCACTTTGTGGTGCCGGGTTCGTTTACCGTGGCGGTCGCAGCACTGAATTCGCCTCCGTTAACGGTCTTTTCCGATGACAATAAAACTTTGCTCGGCAGTGAAGTGGATATCGCCCGGCTGGTCGCCGACAGCCTGGGACTGAAACTCAACGTGGTGCCGACGTCGTGGGAAGACTGGCCGCTGGGCGTGGCGTCGGGCAAGTATGATGCGGCAATCTCCAACATCACCGTGACCAAAGATCGTAAACAGAAGTTCGACTTTGCCACCTACCGCAAAGATTCCCTGGGCTTTTATGTCAAAACCAGCAGCCCGATAAAGTCACTGACCAAAGCAGAAGATATCGCCGGGCTGCGGATCATTGTGGGATCCGGTACCAACCAGGAAGCCATTCTGCTGGCGTGGGATAAAGAGAATCAGGCAAAGGGCCTCAAAGCCTTCACGCCGATCTACGCCAAAGATGACGCAGCCCAGACCCTGGCGCTGCAGGCAGGCCGTGCCGATGCCTATTTCGGTCCCAACGTGATCGGTGCCTGGAAAGCGGCGCTGACCGGTAAAACCCGACTGGTGGGCAGCGTCGATGGTGGCTGGCCAAAAGCGGCGCACATTGCTGTGACGGTGAAGAAAGGCAGCGGGCTGGCTGAACCGATCAGCACCGCGCTGAACGGCACAATCGGCAATGGCGACTATCAGAAGGTGCTGAATCGTTGGGGCGAGGGCGTTG
>NZ_JBXUHX010000031.1:0-42380 GCF_058148845.1 Pantoea sp. RCC30.1
GCGATCGACAGGCAGGATTAACCCTTAGTTTGAACAATCCAGAGGTTGTCATGATCAAAAAAATTGGTGTATTAACCAGCGGCGGTGACGCCCCAGGCATGAACGCAGCTATTCGTGGAGTGGTTCGTTCCGCGCTGAGTGAAGGACTGGAAGTTTTTGGGATCTATGACGGTTATCTGGGATTGTACGAAGATCGCATGATCAATCTTGATCGCTATAGCGTCTCCGACATGATTAACCGCGGCGGCACTTTCCTGGGCTCAGCGCGTTTCCCTGAGTTCCGTAACGAAGATGTGCGTCAGGTTGCCATTGAGAACATGAAAAAGCGCGGTATTGATGCGCTGGTGGTGATTGGGGGTGACGGCTCCTACATGGGTGCTAAGCGCCTGACTGAAATGGGCTTCCCCTGCATCGGTCTGCCAGGTACCATCGACAATGATGTGGCCGGAACGGATTACACCATCGGGTACTTCACTGCGCTGGAAACCGTGGTTGAAGCGATTGACCGCCTGCGTGACACCTCATCTTCACATCAGCGTATTTCGATTGTTGAAGTGATGGGGCGCTACTGTGGCGATCTGACCCTGGCGGCGGCGATTGCCGGTGGCTGTGAGTTCATCGTCCTGCCGGAGTTCCCGTATACCCGCGAAGAGCTGGTAGCGGAAATCAAAGCGGGCATCGCCAAAGGTAAAAAGCACGCTATTGTGGCGATTACCGAGCACATCTGCGATATCGACGATCTGGCGCGTTTCATTGAAACAGAAACCAAACGTGAAACCCGTTCGACTGTTCTGGGCCATATTCAGCGTGGCGGTGCCCCTTGTGCGTATGACCGTATTCTGGCCTCACGCATGGGCGCTTACTCCATTGAACTGCTGATGCAGGGTTACGGCGGCCGTTGCGTAGGTATTCAGAATGAGAAGATGGTGCATCACGACATCGTCGACGCGATTGAAAACATGAAACGTCCGTTCAAGCGCGACTGGCTCGACACGGCGAAAAAGCTCTATTAATTCCGCTGCGGGGTGTGCTGCACAGCACGCCCCGGCACCCCTCCTATATTCCCCTTGGTTATAACAGCTTATTTTTAATTCTTTTAGCTCTGTAATGGTTTATGTCACGCTCAACCCATAACGACATTGGGAGAGTGCGTAATGAACAAGTGGAGTATCGGCGTTACCCTGTTGCTGGCCTCAACCAGCGTTCTGGCTAAAGACATTCAGCTGTTAAATGTTTCCTACGATCCAACGCGTGAGTTGTACGAACAGTACAACAAAGCGTTCAGTGCGCACTATAAACAGGAAACCGGCGATAATGTCGTGGTCCGTCAGTCGCATGGCGGTTCCGGCAAGCAGGCAACCTCAGTGATTAACGGCATCCGTGCGGATGTGGTCACGCTGGCGTTGCAATCAGATGTCGATGCTATTGCAGAACGCGGTCGTATTGATAAGAACTGGATTCAGCGTCTGCCAGACAACTCTGCGCCTTACACGTCCACCATTGTCTTCCTGGTACGTAAAGATAATCCCAAGGGCATTCATGACTGGAGCGACCTGACCAAACCCGGCGTGTCCGTGATTACCCCTAACCCGAAAACCTCCGGCGGCGCACGCTGGAACTATCTGGCGGCCTGGGGCTGGGCGCTGGATCATAATAATGGCGATCAGGCCAAAGCGCTGGCGTACGTCAGAGCGCTGTTTAAAAATGTTGAAGTGCAGGATTCCGGTGCGCGCGGCGCAACTAACACCTTCGTTGAACGCGGGATTGGTGATGTACTGATCGCCTGGGAAAACGAAGCCTATCTGGCGGTTAACAAGCTGGGTAAAGACAAGTTCGAGATTGTTACCCCGAGCGAATCGATTCTGGCTGAACCCACCGTATCAGTGGTCGATAAAGTGGTGGATGAAAAGGGAACGCGTAAAGTCGCAGACGCTTATCTTAAATACCTCTACTCGCCAGAAGGTCAGACTATCGCTGCGCAGAACTACTATCGTCCGCGTGATGCTGAAGTCGCGAAGAAATTCGCCAGCCAGTTTGCGCCTGTGAAGCTGTTCACCATTCAGGACAAGTTTGGTGGCTGGGCACAGGCTCAGAAAGCCCACTTCGCCGATGGCGGCAGCTATGACCAGGTCATGAAACCGTAACAGATTGCGGTCAGTGCCTCTCTGCGCTGACCGCTTATCCGCAACAACCCCGCCTTTCGCTTTTCTCTGCCCGGCTGCTGGGTTATCTGCCCGAATTCCCCGTGACATTTTTTTCCCACCAGGCGAGGATGCAGGCTGCTAAACCATTCAGGAAGCGTTGTTATGCCGACAAATCGTCGTGCAATCAGCCTGGTTGCGGTTCTGCTGATGCTGGTTATTGCGGGGATACTTGTTGCCGCACTGCATTTCAAAAAGAACAGTGATGCGCTGTGGCAGATCGTCAGCGAGAAATGTGTGCCTCATCAGCAGAGCAGCGGAGACCCTGCGCCCTGTCAGGGTGTCGATCAGCAGCATCGCTATGCCATGCTGAAAGATATGAATGGGCCGTTACAGTATCTTCTGATCCCGCTCGACAAAATCACCGGCATCGAAAGCCCGCGGTTACTGCAACCCGCTACGCCCAACTACTTTGCCCTTGCCTGGCATGAACGAACCCTGCTTGCACAGCGACGCGGCTCACCCATTGCTGATCGGGTTCTGTCACTGGCGATCAATTCACAGTATGGCCGTACGCAGAACCAGCTCCATATTCATCTCTCCTGTCTGCGACCCGATGTGCGTCAGCAGCTGGATCAGCTGACGCCGCAGCTTAGCGGTCAGTGGCAGGACATTAGGCTGCGTAAGCACCGCTACTGGCTGCGAGCCCTTACGGCAGATGAGCTGACTCAGCAGAGTGCCTTTATCCGGCTGGCCGATGAGCGGGCAGAGGCACGCACAGAGATGGGGAAATATGGGCTGGCACTGGCTGAGTTAAGCGATGGGCGACTGGTGCTGATGGCGATAGAGCGGAACTGGCTGCTGCTGAACAGTGGTTCGGCGGAGGAGTTGCAGGATCATGCCTGTGGGCTGATTGCGCCCATAAAAAAGGCGGCTTAAGCGCCGCCCCTTACCGGAATGCTAATGCTTAGGCGCTTTTTGCAGCCGCCGCAGCTTTAACGATTACCGCGAAAGCATCTGCTTTCAGTGACGCACCGCCAACCAGCGCGCCATCGATATCAGGCTGGGTGAACAGCTCTGCAGCATTCTTGTCGTTCACTGAGCCGCCATACTGAATGATGACCTGTTCTGCGATAGCCGCATCTTTCTTCGCGATATGATCACGAATGAATTTGTGCACGGCCTGTGCCTGAGCAGGGGTCGCAGATTTGCCGGTACCGATGGCCCAGACTGGCTCATACGCGATAACCGCATCTTTGAACGCTTCGGCGCCCTGAGTTTCCAGAACAGCATCCAGCTGACGAGCGCAGACTTCTTCGGTTTTACCCGCTTCGTTTTCTGCTTCGGTTTCACCAATGCACAGCACTGGAATCAGACCTACTGACTTCAGTACCGCGTATTTCTTCGCGATGAACTCGTCGCTCTCTTTGTGATAAGTGCGGCGTTCTGAGTGACCGATAATGATGTATTTCGCGCCGATATCTTTCAACATTTCTGCGGAAACTTCACCGGTAAACGCGCCAGACAGGTTAACGTCCACGTTCTGCGCACCCAGTGCGATGTGGCTACCGGAGATGGCGTGTTTTGCCTGCTCGAGATAGAGTGCTGGCGGTGCAATGGCGACGCCACAACCCTCTACGCCAGACAGTTCCTTACGCAGACCCGCGATCAGTTCAGCTGTGATCTGCTTGCTGCCATTCAACTTCCAGTTACCCATAACCAGTGGATGTCGCATTCTATCCTCCGCATAAAGCGATACATGAAAAATCGCTGCCAGATGGCAGCGTTGTCTGCCAGACAGTATAGAGATCAAATGTAGCGATAGCTTTGCTTTTCGTCATTTTCAGCCACATCCTCAGGGGTTGGCGAGCGCCAGTTTTACCGGCTCAACGGCGAAGGTCAGCCCCTTGTCGCCGTTGTCAGCCACCACAAAACGGAGCGCGCCGTCGACCTGCGCAAAGTAGGGCAAATCCTTACCTTCCTTCAGCAAATCTTCCAGCTTTTTACGTCCCTCGTCGGCGCTGAGTCCCGGTACAAAGAAGCGCAGCATGGCGGTCATGTAGGCCAGCGCTTTTTGCTGCGAGGCGTTCTGATCCGGGCCTGGTAGTGGCAGCCAGGTAATCTGCAGCGTCTTGATTTTGCCAGTGCCGGGTTCCAGCGCGGTGGATGCATAGAGAGTTTCATTGATTTTGCTGGCGGCGCGCGTCAGGTTACTTTTGTCACCCCGATTATCAATGGCGCGATATTCCGGCAGCATCAGCGTCGCATTGGCCAGATTATACTTTTCGCGAAACTGGCCGATAGTCATATCAAAGGTGGGAGCGCCCGCCAGCAGATAGGGCGCGGTGGGCAACGCATCGGGCCGTTCCTGCGGTGGCGGATCGGCGGCAAAGACCGGAACCGTCAGCGCAAACGATAACAGCAGTGCGCCAGGCAAATTCTTCATTTTGTCGATCCTAACCCGTAAACTCAGGCGCAAATTAAAACGGTTTTTATCCGCGAGGTCAAAAGCGCGGCGATTCTCTTCTCTCTGGATGATAATGCATGACGTTACAACAATGGTGTTTTTCCTGGCGCGGCCGTCTGGGACGACGTGATTTCTGGATCTGGCAGGCGGTCTGGTTGCTGACAACGACACTGTTATTCACCCTGGCAGCAAACGACTGGGTTGATACTCAGATGGCGGCCTTTGGCGTGGTCTGCCTGCTGTGGCCCGCCAGTGCAGTCATTGTGAAACGCCTGCACGATCGCAATCGTCCCGGCTACTGGGGATTTCTGGTGATTGTTGCCTGGCTGCTGGTGGCGGGAAACTGGGGCATGCTGGGCGGCATTTTGCCCTGGCTGCTGGGTCGCGCCATTCCCTTTGTGTTACTCGCTGGCCTGTTGCTCGAACTTGGCGTTTTTCGCGGCACCCCCGGCGCTAACCGGTTTGGTACCGCGACCCAGCCGGTGCGATACCGGCAAACGGCTCACCAGTAATGTTCGCTGGTGATATGGCCCGGCTTGCGCTTCAGGTGCTTCCGCATCTCGCGCGTCTCTTTCAGTAATTGCTGGGTATCACGCACCATTTGCGGGTTACCGCACAGCATCACATGGCTGCTGTCGGCATCCAGCGTTAATCCTGTGGCACGCTCCAGCTCGCCATTTTCGATCAGCGCCGGAACCCGGCCCGTCAGCGAACCGGGGATCTCTTCGCGGCTCACCACCGTCTGGATGTGCAGCTTGCCCTGATAACGCTGCTGCAGCTGCTGCATCAGTGGCAGAAAGCTCAGGTCAGCCGCATAGCGTGCGGCATGGACCAGCACGATGTTTTCAAAGCGATCCAGTCCTTCGCCCTGCTGCAGCATGGAAAGGTAAGGGCCAATAGCGGTACCGGTTGCCAGCATCCATAAGGTTTTGCACTCCGGGACTTCATCGAGCACAAAGAATCCCGCGGCTTCTTTAGTGACCATCACCTTATCGCCAGGCTGAAGTGCCTGCAGATGCGGACTCAGCTTGCCATCGGGCACGGTAACCAGGTAAAACTCCAGCAGGTCATCTTTCGGCGCATTGACGAAAGAGTAAGCGCGCTGCACCCGCTCACCGTCGATTTCCAGTGCCAGCTTGGCAAATTGCCCGGCAATAAAGGGATCGATGGGCGCTTTTACCCGCAGACTGAACAGCGCGTCCGTCCAGTTTTTCACTTCCTTTACTTCAGCATTGACCCACTCAGCCATAATCACTCCCTGGTTGTTGATTATTCAGGCAGGGTTCTATTTTCGCGACTAGGCGGTGAGAATGCCAGCCTGCGCCCTGGCAAAGGCTCTAATCGACAAACTGTTGCTTTGTCTTTACAGGCTGGCGCATAAACTTGACAGGCGCAAGCCGGGACCTTTCGGTCTGCCTCTCGCTTTGTCATCTAATCCTGATATTTTGCCCGCCATAACATGATGACTGGCGGGTGAACCGCTGTTTTAACCTCATTTCATAGAAAGAAATTTTGCATAATCATGATTAGTAAACTGGAAAATCGCCCTCTGCTGGTGATGCTCATTGTGCTGGTGGCTGTCGGGCAGATGGCACAGACCATCTACGTCCCGGCGATGTCGGTGATGGCGGACGCTCTGAATGTGCGGGATGGCGCGCTGCAGCGTGTGATGGCGGCCTATCTGATGACCTATGGCGGATCCCAACTGATCTACGGCCCGCTGTCAGACAGCGTCGGTCGGCGTCCGGTGATCCTGGCAGGCATGATGATCTTTATGATCGGCGCAATCACGGCATTGATGGCGACCTCACTCGATATGCTGGTGTTCGGCAGCGCTATTCAGGGACTTGGAACCGGCGTGGCTGGCGTAATGGCTCGTACTATGCCGCGTGATCTCTATGAGGGGCACGCGCTGCGCCGTGCTAACAGCTTACTTAATATGGGTATTCTGGTCAGCCCGCTGCTGGCACCGGTGATTGGCGCGCTGCTGACCCAGCTGTTTGGCTGGCACGCCTGTTTCGCTTTTCTGCTGCTGCTCTGTCTGGCGGTCACCGTATCTATGGCGCGCTGGTTGCCGGAAACCCGGCCACAGAGCGCGGAAGTGACACCGTTCTTCAAACGCTACGCCCGCCTGCTCAGCGATGCGAATTTTGTTCGCTACATTGTGCTGCTGATTGGCGCGCTGGCCGGGATTGCGGTATTTGAGTCGAGCTGTGGCGTGCTGCTCGGCGGCGTGCTCGGCCTGCACAGCCTGACCGTCAGCATCCTGTTCATCCTGCCGATTCCGGCGGCGTTCTTCGGTGCCTGGTTCGCCGGGCGCGAGCAGGGCTCATGGCACAGCCTGATGTGGTGGGGCGTGAATAGCTGTCTGCTGGCGGGCATCCTGATGTGGATCCCGGCATGGTTCGGCGTAATGAATATCTGGACGCTGCTGGTGCCTGCCGCGCTGTTCTTCTTTGGCGCTGGCATGCTGTTCCCGCTGGCGACTTCAGGGGCAATGGAGCCGTATGCCTGGCTGGCAGGTAGCGCGGGAGCACTGATTGGCGGGATGCAGAACCTGGGATCGGGCCTGGTGGCGTGGCTGTCAGCCATGATGCCGCAGCGCGATCAGTTCAGCCTTGGCATGCTGATGTTCTTCACGGCGCTGGTGATGCTGCTCTGTTGGTTGCCGCTCTCACGTCAGCCGGAGCGCGGCAACCAGCCGGTTACAGGATAAACGGATGGAGCGCCGGATCTTTACGGTCGAGATAGTGAATCGACTGGATGCGGCGAATGGTGCGTGATTTACCGCGAATCAGCAGGGTTTCGCTGGTGGCGATATTTCCCTGACGTGTAATGCCTTTCAGTAACTCGCCACTGGTAATGCCGGTGGCGGCAAACACCACGTTGTCATTGCGCGCCATCTCACCTAGCGTTAGCTTCTTACCCGCTTCAATTCCCATCTCTGCACATCGCTGCAACTCCTGCTCGCCGAGCCGACGGTTTTCAGCGTTATCGCCTTTAACGTGGTGACGTGCCAGCAACCGGCCCTCCATATCGCCGTCCAGCGCGCGGATCACTGCCGCAGAGACCACGCCTTCCGGTGCGCCGCCAATGCCATACATCACATCCACTTCGCTGTCCGGCATGCAGGTCAGAATTGAGGCGGCGACATCGCCATCCGGGAAGGTAAACACCCGCACGCCCAGCTGCTGCAACTGGCTGATCACCGCATCATGGCGCGGCTTTGCCAGAATCGACACGGTCAGCTGCGACAGCGGTTTGTTCATCGCTATCGCGATATTACGCAGGTTGGTTTCCAGCGGCAGGTCGAGGTCGATCGCGCCCTGTGCTGCCGGGCCAACGATCAGTTTTTCCATGTACATGTCGGGGGCGTGCAAGAAGCTACCTTTATCGCCCACGGCCATCACAGCCAGCGCATTCGCCTGGCCAAGCGCCGTCATGCGGGTACCTTCAATCGGATCGACGGCAATATCGACCGCATCGCCGCGACCGGTACCGACTTTTTCACCGATATAAAGCATTGGAGCTTCGTCGATTTCGCCTTCACCGATCACAATCTGACCGTCAATTTCAATGGAGTTCAGGACATGACGCATGGCATGGACAGCCGCACCGTCAGCCGCATTTTTGTCGCCGCGTCCTAACCAGTGATAGCCTGCCAGAGCGGCAGCTTCGGTTACGCGGGAAAATTCAATGGCAAGTTCTCGTTTCATGGCATCTACCTGACAAAAAACCGGCAGGCAGTGTAACACAGCGGGGCAGAAGGGCGGGGAAAAGGCCCGCGACGGCCAGCGTCGCGGGCTTTAATATTACTCCTGTTCTTCCCACGCCTGTGCGCGGGCAACGGCTTTTTTCCAGCCAGCATAACGGAAGTTACGCTCGGTGGTTTCCAGGCTTGGACGGAACTCACGCTCGATAACTGCTTTAGAGCGCACTTCATCCAGATCCTGCCAGAAGCCAACAGCCAGACCCGCCAGATACGCAGAACCCAGCGCGGTCACTTCACGCACTTCCGGACGCTCAACACGGGTGCCGAGGATGTCAGCCTGGAACTGCATCAGGAAGTTGTTGGACACCGCACCACCATCCACACGCAGCGCCTGCAGGCGAGTGTTGGCATCGTTCTGCATCGCTTCCAGCACGTCACGCGTCTGATAAGCGATCGACTCCAGTGTCGCACGGATGATGTGATTAGAGTTCGCACCGCGCGTCAGACCGAAGATCGCGCCACGGGCATACGGGTCCCAGTAAGGTGCGCCCAGGCCGGTGAAAGCAGGCACCATATAAACGCCGTTGGTGTCTTTCACTTTCATCGCGAAGTATTCAGAGTCAGCCGCTTCACTAATCAGCTTCATTTCATCACGCAGCCACTGAATAGAAGCACCACCGATAAACACGGCACCTTCCAGCGCATAGTTCACTTCACCGCGCGGGCCACAGGCGATGGTGGTCAGCAGGCCGTGGGTTGAGGTCACCGCTTCAGTACCGGTGTTCATCAGCATGAAGCAACCGGTGCCGTAGGTATTTTTCGCCATGCCAGGCTGTACACACAGCTGGCCATACAGCGCAGCCTGCTGGTCACCGGCGATACCGGCGATAGGAATACGTGTACCGCCTTTACCACCGATGTTGGTCTGACCGTAGACTTCAGAAGAGGACTTCACTTCTGGCAGCATTTCACGCGGGATATCCAGGATATCCAGCATGCGCTGATCCCACTCCAGCTTGTGAATGTTGAACATCATGGTACGGGAGGCGTTGGTGTAGTCGGTGATGTGCACGCGTCCCTGAGTCATTTTCCAGACCAGCCAGGTATCGACGGTACCGAACAGCAGCTCGCCACGTTTTGCACGCTCACGCGAGCCTTCAACGTGATCCAGGATCCACTTCACTTTGGTTCCAGAGAAGTAGGGGTTAATCACCAGACCGGTCGTGTGCTGGATATACTCTTCCAGACCCTCTTTCTTCAGTTTGTGACAGTAGTCAGCGGTGCGGGGATCCTGCCAGACGATGGCGTTGTAGATCGGCTTGCCGGTCTCTTTTTCCCAGACGATAGCGGTTTCGCGCTGGTTGGTAATACCGATTGCCGCGATCTCATCAGAGCGGATGTCGGCATGGGCCAGCACTTCAACCAGCGTTGAGCTTTGTGAAGCCCAGATATCCATCGGATCATGTTCAACCCAACCCGCTTTCGGGTAGATCTGGGTGAATTCGCGCTGCGATACCGCGACGATATTGGAGTCGTGGTCGAGAACGACGGCACGCGAACTGGTTGTGCCCTGATCGAGCGCGACAATATATTTTTTATCTGTGGTAGTCATAAATTCAGTCCTGATGATAAAAAGTGAAACTTACGCTTTACGCTGCTGAGCGCGTGCAACCGGTTTTTCTGCTGGAACACTTGCAGGTTCCTGGGCGGTACCTGGCAGGTAGCGGCCAATCAGTGTGCGATAACCTACTGCCCCCAGGCAGGCGCCGACCAGCGGGCCAAAAATCGGCACGAGGAAGTAAGGGATGTCACGACCACCGGTAAAGGCAACGTTACCCCAGCCTGCAAGCCATGCGAAGATCTTCGGTCCGAAATCACGAGCCGGGTTAAGGGCGAAGCCGGTCAGAGGGCCCATTGAGCCACCAATAACCGCAACCAGCAGGCCAATCAGCAGTGGAGCCAGTGGGCCACGTGGAATGCCGTTGCCGTCATCCGTCAGACCCATAATGACCGCCATTAATACCGCAGTGATGACCATCTCAACCAGGAAGGCCTGGCCGACACCGATATGTGGATTAGGGTAGGTTGAGAAGATGCCTGCCAGGTCGAGACTTTCAACCGTGCCGCGCACCATCTGGTGGCTCTGCTCATAATCAATAAACAGGCTGTAGTAGAGACCGTATACCAGCGCCGCGGCACAAAAGGCACCGGCAATCTGCGATACGATGTAAGGCAGAACTTTACGTCCTTCAAAATTAGCAAACAGGCAGAGTGCAACGGTAATTGCCGGGTTGAGGTGCGCGCCCGAAATGCCTGCGGTAAGGTAGGCGGCCATGGAAACGCCAAGACCCCAGATGATACAGATTTCCCACTGACCGAAGGCGGCACCGGCGAGTTTCAGTGCAGCCACGCAGCCTGCACCAAAGAAAATAATCAAGCCTGTCCCCAGAAATTCGGCAATACACTGACCTTTGAGCGTGTTAGTTGTCTGACTCATAATAGTGGTTCCTGAAGCGAGGTTAAATTTTATCAGTTTTTGTTCTCAGTCCATGAGGCACCCAGCTTTAATGTAGGGCTGATGTGAATTTATCGTTAACGAACATAAACGAGAAATAGCGAAATCGTTTTTTGTGTACTGCGTCATAAAAATGCGCGTTTTCGCGTATTCTGGCTTTCCTTAGCCCATATTCGCGCCTGATTATCGGGAGGACGGACCAGTATCGGAAAGGAACCGCCGTAAGCGCAGCGTAAATTCAGGGATTGGCTGAAAAGTGTTACAGACTACGCCCGTAGCGGCCGCGTTGCTGGACTTGAGGGGTGAGGCTACATACAATCGGGACAACGTTGCTGGCTTAAGCTGGCATCATCAACGCCTTGCAGGAATTTAGGAGAGGTCAGAAAGATGTCATTTGAAGTATTTGAGAAACTTGAAGCGAAAGTACAGCAGGCGATTGATACCATCACCCTGTTGCAGATGGAAATCGAAGAGCTGAAAGAGCAGAACAACTCACTGCGTAACGATGCGCAACAAGTCGCGGGCAACCACGATGCGCTGATGCGCGAAAATCAGCACCTGAAAGAAGAGCAACACGTGTGGCAGGAACGTCTGCGTGCATTGCTGGGAAAAATGGAAGAGGTTTGAAGCCTCAGCTGATGTGAAAAACGGGTGCTCTGGCACCCGTTTTCATATCTGGCCTATTCGAGGTCCAGCGCATCTTCTGACAGAATGATACCGGTGTTGTCGGCATAGAGATGGTCGCCGGAGAAGAAGGTGACACCGCCGAAATTGACGCGCACATCGCTTTCGCCAATTCCTTCACCTGCAGCGCCTGCCGGAATCGCGGCAATGGCCTGAATGCCAATCTCCAGCTCTTCCAGTTCATCAACCTGACGTACCGAACCGTAAATCACCAGGCCTTCCCACTCGTTGGTGGCCGCCAGACGTGCCAGCTGCGCATCGACCAGCGCACGACGCACTGAGCCGCCACCATCAATCACCAGTACGCGACCCCGGCCATTCTCTTCCAGCAGATCGTAGAGTAAGCCGTTGTCTTCAAAGCATTTCACTGTGGTAATCTGACCACCGAATGAAGTGCGCCCACCAAAATTTGAAAAAAGCGGTTCAACAACATTCACTTCTTCATGGTAGATATCGCAGAGTTCAGATGTATCGTATTTCATAAGGGTTTCGTCTGTTTGCCACAGGAAGGGTAAGTATATCGCTATATGCAGATTGTTGGCAAAATCATCAGTATGAAAAAAGCATCGTTCGATCAAGAACATGCATAAAAAAGCCCAGCCGGGTGGGCTGGGCTTCTAAAAAGAGCTGAATCAGTGAATCAGAGAATGAAGCGGCTGAGGTCTTCGTCAGCCACCAGTTCATCCAGGTGTTTAGCCACATAGTCAGCATCAATGGTAAAGGATTCACCGTGACGATCGCTGGCGTCATACGAGATATCCTCCATCAGACGCTCCAGCACGGTATGCAGGCGGCGCGCACCAATGTTTTCGGTGGTTTCGTTAACCTGCCATGCGGCTTCAGCTATCCGGCGAATACCCTCTTCGGTGAACTCAATGTTCACGCCTTCGGTATTCATCAGTGCTTTGTACTGCACGGTAATCGAGGCATTCGGCTCGGTCAGGATGCGCTGGAAATCATTGACGGTCAGCGCCTGCAGCTCAACACGAATCGGCAGACGACCCTGAAGTTCCGGAATCAGATCGGAAGGGCTGGCAACCTGGAACGCACCTGAGGCGATAAACAGGATGTGGTCGGTTTTCACCATGCCATGCTTGGTCGAGACGGTGCAGCCTTCAACCAGCGGCAGCAGGTCGCGCTGAACGCCTTCGCGAGAAACATCCGGGCCGCCCGCATTCTGGCCGCCACGCTTACAGATTTTGTCGATTTCATCAATGAACACGATACCGTGCTGCTCGACCGCTTCAATCGCATCCTGCTTAAGCTCTTCCGGGTTAACCAGTTTTGCCGCTTCTTCTTCGATCAGCAGCTTCATCGCTTCTTTGATCTTCAGCTTGCGGGCTTTCTGCTTCTGGCCGCCGAGGTTCTGGAACATCGACTGCAGCTGGCTGGTCATCTCTTCCATGCCTGGAGGGGCCATGATTTCGACGCCTGGACTGCTGGCAGCCAGATCGATCTCAATCTCTTTATCGTCCAGTTGGCCTTCGCGCAGCTTCTTGCGGAACGACTGGCGCGCCGCTGACGGTTCAGCGCTCTGTTCTGACTGGCCCCAGTTGTTTTTCGCTGGTGGAATCAGCACATCAAGAATGCGCTCTTCGGCCATCTCTTCGGCACGATATTTGTTCTTTTCAATCGCCTGACTGCGCACCATCTTAATGGCCGAATCGGTCAGGTCACGAATGATAGAGTCCACTTCCTTACCGACATAACCGACTTCGGTAAACTTCGTCGCCTCTACTTTGATGAACGGTGCATTGGCCAGCTTAGCCAGACGACGCGCGATCTCGGTTTTACCGACACCTGTCGGACCGATCATCAGAATGTTTTTAGGGGTCACTTCATGGCGCAGCTCTTCGTCGAGCTGCATGCGGCGCCAGCGGTTGCGCAGTGCAATAGCTACGGCGCGTTTAGCGCTATCCTGGCCGATGATAAAACGGTTCAGTTCGCTGACGATTTCGCGTGGAGTCATCTCAGACATATTTATACCCTTACGCCTTAGACGTTAATTCTTCGAAATTAACGTTGTGGTTAGTGTAGATGCAGATATCACCCGCGATATTCAGCGACTTCTCGACAATGTCGCGTGCGCCCATTTCGGTATTCTCCAGCAGCGCACGTGCCGCTGCCTGGGCGAAAGGCCCACCGGAGCCGATGGCGATCAGATCGTTTTCAGGCTGGATGACGTCACCGTTACCACTGATGATCAGTGAGGCTGACTCATCTGCGACGGCCAGTAAAGCTTCAAGGCGACGCAGCATACGGTCAGTACGCCAGTCTTTGGCCAGCTCCACCGCTGCTTTCACCAGGTGGCCCTGATGCATTTCCAGTTTACGTTCGAAAAGTTCAAACAGGGTGAAGGCGTCTGCGGTGCCGCCAGCAAATCCGGCAATCACCTTATCGTTGTATAAACGACGCACTTTTTTAACGTTGCCTTTCATCACGGTATTGCCGAGCGTAGCCTGGCCATCACCGCCAATCACTACCTGGCCGTTGCGTCGTACACTTACTATTGTTGTCACGGGCAGACCCCTTGTTGCTGTCGGAAAAGGACTCCGCGCATGGGCCGCGGAGTATCATGCAACAGATATGGGGCGGGTTTAACGGGTTTCAACCCCCGACGGAGAGCGGAATACAGCTGGAGTGTCCGGAACTGCGCAGACGTTTCAGGGTGCTGTCAGCGGATGCACGATCTTTATACGGACCGATAACAACACGATTCCAGCCGCCACCGGTGGTAATGCGGCTTTCAAACCCTTCAAAGGCTAAGCCCGCACGTACCGATTCAGCCTGGTCAGTGCCTTTAAACGAACCACACTGCACCATCCAGCGCTGCGAAGAGGCTTTCTCCGCCGGTTTCGCCTTCGCGGTCTCCTGCGGTTTTGACTCCACTTCCGGTTCCCGCGTTATCGGCGCAGGTTGCGACTGGCGCTGTACATTTTGCTGCTGCTGCTGCTGCTGACGTTGCTGTTGTTGCAATTGCTGCTGTTGTTGGCGCTGTTGTTGTTGCTGCAACTGCTGCTGGCGTTGCTGTTGCTGCTGAGCCTGCAACTGCTGACGTTGTTGCTGCTGTTGTTGCTGTTGTTGCTGTGTCTGTTGCTGCTGAACCTGCTGCTGTTGACGTTGCAGCTGTTGCAATTGCTGCTGATGCTGCAGCGTCTGCTGACGTTGCGCCGGCGTCTGTTCATTCCACGGCACTTCGTTGAGCTGCGTTGGCTGCTGACGCATATCAGCCTGCATCTGTTCCAGCAACTGGCGTTGCTCGTCGGTCAGCTGTGTCTGCGACTTCACTTCGCCACCCGAAGAGGGTTCGATAGGCGTCGGCACAGTAACCTGACGGTTCTCCAGCTCTTTAATATATTTCCAGCGCTCTTCAGGCTTCGGTGGTAAGCCATTGCCGTTGGCTTTATGATCCGTAATGACCGGCACGTCTTCTTTCTTGTGATGCGCCAGGAACCATAAACCACCGGCAAAGGTCACCAACACTGCGACCGCCAGTACAATCATCAGCTTAGATGTTCCCGAACCGCCTTTGCTCTTCTTGCCACGGCTGGGGCTTTTTTTGCGACGCGTCCCTGTTGAACGCCCGCGGCCTACGTAATCTTTTTGTGCCACTCTCGTTCTTATACCCTTCAAAAATAGTGCCAGATGGGCGAAATGATGATTTTTACGCGCCCGGCAAGGAGTCCGCCATGTTACTTAAGGGTCGGAACTTTGACCAGCAGTGTTCGCTTTAAGAATCTACTGAAAAGATCAGACGAATACGCTTATTTTTCACGCTTTTTTGCTCGCGCTGTGCTGCCACGAATGGTTAAACCGGCATCCAGCAGCCGTGACCCGCTGATCACTCGTTTGCCATTTAACTCATCCAGTAACAGAAGCATCGCTTCCCGGCCTATCTGGTAGCGTGGCTGGGTGACTGTGGTCAGCGGCGGCTCGCAGTAACGTGATAGCTCAATGTCATCGAATCCGACCACCGAGAGATCTTCAGGTATCCGCAATCCACAGCGTCTGGCCTGATTCATCGCCCCCAGCGCCATGATATCGCTGTGGCAGAAGAGGGCGCGCGGCGGTTGCGGCAGGGTCATCAGCTGATTCATGGCGGTAACCCCCGCCTCAAATGTAAAGTCACCGCGCACAATATAGGTGGGGTCGACCGTCAGCCCGCTGCGGCGCATCGCCTGCACATACCCCTGCAGACGATACTGGCAGAGTGGCATCTCTTCCGGCCCGGCGATACAGGCGATCTGCGTGTGACCCAACTGCAGTAAATGATTTACCGCTTCAAATGCGGCGGTCAGGTTATCGATGTGGACTGTGGGCAGTGACATTTCCGGCGCAAACTCATTCGCCATCACCATCGGTGGCAGGTTGCGTTGCTCGTCAATGCTGGCATCAAAAGGCAGTTGTGAGCCGAGCAGCACCATGCCATCGATCTGTCGCGTAACCATCAGGTTGAGAAAGGTTCTCTCCTGCTGATTCTGATGGGCGCAGTCGCCAATCAGCACCAGATAGCCCTCTTCGGCTGCCGTGACTTCGACGCCACGAATGATTTCACTAAAGAAGGGATCGCAGATGTCAGGGACAATGACCAGGATGGTACGCGTCTCATTACGACGCGCGTTGCGCGTGGGGCCATGTGCCGCATAGCCGACGGCAGCAACCGCCAGCTCGACTTTCTGGCGGGTGGCCGCAGAAACCTTCTCCGGATTCATCAGCGCACGCGATACGGTGGCGGTTGAGACGCCCGCGTGTTCCGCGACATCCTTCATCGTGGCGGCGGGCGGTTGTTGATTCTGCTCCAACACATGCTCCTGACGCGTTATGGCGCGTTCGATTCTGTTTTTTGCCTGACCTGAAAGCAAACCGGGCAACATTGTTAACGATTGCCCGGCTGGTTGTTACTTAATTTGCATAAAAATTGTGACTTATGCGACATTTTTCGATCTGGCTCGCAGTGTCAGAAAAAATCAGCTCTCTGTCGGATCAATATCCAGCGTCCATTTCACTTTGCGCGCGGCGGGCAGCGTGGAAACCAGCGGCAATGAACTGCTCAGCAGCTGTTGCAGACGCTGACGGGAAGGATGCTGAAGCAGCAGTTGCCAGCGCCAGCGTCCACTGCGTTTGGGCTGCAGGGCAGGCAGCGGACCCATAAACCACATCGCCTTGTCATTCAGCGGGCTCGCTTCCAGCAAATTGCGAAGTTGCTGCAGGAATTCCGCCGCCTGCTGGTTATCCATATCTTCTGCGCGGAACAGCGCATGGCGAGTCCAGGGCGGCAGGTGAACCGCCTGTCGCTCCAGCAGTGCCTGCTGAGCAAACGCTGAATAACCCTGATGCAGCAGCGTCTGCAATAACGGATGTTCCGGGTGGTGCGTCTGCAGCAGCACCTCGCCCTGTTTGCCGGCACGGCCAGCGCGACCGGCGACCTGGGTATAGAGCTGAGCAAAGCGTTCCGCCGCACGAAAATCGGCTGAGAACAGCGCGCCATCGACATCCAGCAGCGACACCAGCGTGACATCGGGGAAGTGGTGACCTTTGGCCAGCATCTGCGTGCCGACCAGAATACGTGCGCCACCGCGATGGACGTCAGCCAGATGCTGCTCCAGCGCACCTTTGCGGCTGGTCGTATCACGATCGATTCGCGACACCGGCACGCCAGGGAAGAGTGTGCCGAGTTGCTGCTCCAGTTGCTCAGTCCCGACGCCTACCGGCAGCAGATGCGTTGAACCACATTGCGGGCATTGATTAGGCAGCGGACGCTGGCTGTCGCAATGGTGGCAGCGAAGCTGGCGATGATGCTGATGCAGCGTGTAGTAGCGGTCACAGCGGGTACATTCGGCAATCCAGCCGCAATCGTGACAGAGCAGAGCAGGCGAAAAGCCGCGACGGTTGAGAAATAGCAGCACCTGATTATCGGCCTGCAGGTGCTGGCGCATTTTACCAATCAGGCCCGGTGCCAGGCCGCCGATCAGCTGCACGCCTTTTAAGTCGATAAGCTGTTGCAGTGCCGTTTTTGCGTTCCCGGCACGCTTTGTCAGGTCGAGCTGGCGATACTTGCCGCTGCGAACATTGTGCAGCGTCTCCAGAGCGGGTGTCGCCGATCCCATCACGATCGGGATATCCTCTTCATGCGCACGGAAAACGGCCAGATCGCGCGCCTGATAGCGCCAGCCTTCCTGCTGTTTATAGGAGCTGTCATGCTCTTCATCAATAATGATGACGCCAGGACGTGCCATTGGTGTAAACAGGGCAGATCGGGTGCCAATCACAATCGCTGTTTCGCCTCGCCGCGCACGTAACCACACCGCCAGCCGCTCACTGTCATTCAGGGCGGAGTGCAGCACATCAATGGGCGCATCAAAACGTTCGCGAAAGCGGGCGATAGTCTGCGGGGTTAAGCCAATCTCAGGCACCAGCACCAGCGCCTGTTTACCGCGTGCCAGCACATTTTCCAGCACACTAAGGTAAACTTCGGTTTTTCCGGAGCCGGTGATGCCCGCCAGCAGCCACGCAGCATAATGTTCATCATCTGCCCGAATCGCACCTACGGCCATCGCCTGATCCGTATTCAGTCGCAGACGTTCGCCTTTCACGGCATAGGTAGTACGCCAGTCGTGCATCTGCGGCTGATGCTCATGCAGTTCGCATAGCCCTTTGGCCCGCAATGCCTGTAGCGTCGCCTCTGTCAGATCATGTTCAGTGACCTGATGACGATAGAGCGGTTGCTGACGTAGAGCAGCCAGCGCCTGCTGCTGTTTCGGTGCCCGCTTTAACGTTTCCGGTGCCGTCGCCCGGCCCTGCTCGGTAATTTCCCAGCGCCACAGGGGATTGTCCTGCGCCGCTTTGCCCTGGCGCAGCAGCACCGGAATCGCGTGGCTCAGCACTTCGCCCTGCGGCGAGTGATAATAGCTGGCGGCCCAGTTAAGAATGCGCCACAGCGAGGGTGGATAGAGTGACTCACTATCCAGCACCTCGATCACGCGTTTGAGTTGCGCTTCCGGCAGATCGCTGCTGTCACGAAAGGCGACCACAATCCCGATCATCCTGCGATTGCCAAAGGGCACACTCACACGACCGCCAATGACCGGCTGCGCACCCTGGGGCGGCAGATAATCAAACAGGCGGGGCAAGGGGATGGGCAGGGCAACCTGGACTACGGGCATAACTCTCTCTTTCCGGCTCAATCATCAGGGAAGCTAGTGTACACGCTGACCCTGATGGCGGGTATCTCAGCATATATTTGCAGCAATCGAAACTTACCTGTATAATATGCCGCCTTCGGTGAGAAAGATCTGGCCGGAGTACACCCTATAATGTTCAACCGCGTGTGGTGCTGTGCAGGTTAACGCCTGGCACGGAGAGCGACACGGCCTTCTATGAGGTTTCCCATGAAACAAGGTATTCACCCGAAATACGAAGCAGTTACTATCAAATGTACCTGCGGCAACGAGATCCACACCCGTTCAACACTGACTCACGAACTGAACCTGGACGTTTGTGGCAAATGCCACCCGTTCTATACTGGTAAGCAGCGTGAAGTGGCAACTGGTGGCCGTGTTGACCGCTTTAACAAGCGTTTCAGCGTGCCAGGCGCTAAAAAATAAGATTAAAAGGCACCTGAACCTGCGGGTTCGGCGGCAAGAAAAAACCCAGCTTCGGCTGGGTTTTTTTATGGCTGAAAGATCAATACTCCCAGGTATCCGGGTCGACACCCATCTGGCGCATGATTGCTTTTGCTTCTTCCGGAATCTCATCACTGCGCTCTTTGCGCAGATCGACGTCATCCGGCAGCGGTTGGCCCGTAAAGGCATGTAAAAAAGCTTCGCAAAGCAGCTCGCTGTTGGTGGCGTGACGCAGGTTGTTCACCTGACGACGGGTACGCTCATCCGTTAAAATCTTCAGCACGCTCAATGGGATAGATACTGTGATCTTCTTGACCTGCTCGCTCTTCTTACCGTGCTCAGCGTACGGGCTGATATATTCGCCGTTCCATTCAGCCATGGGTTACCTTAATTAATAAACGTTAAATGTTAGGAAATCAGCGGATTATGCCTGATTTTTTCCTGCCTGACCCCTGATATGGCGGGTTTTCTTCGCTCACTGCCTCTGCATCTCAGAGGGGAACGCCAGGCGATGACGCATAATTTTAGCGGTTATTGCGTTTTTGCTCAATCTATACGCAAAGACATTTAGATGTCCAGATGTATTGACGTCTAATTAGAGGATGATATCCTGTGGCCTACATTTTATTCACTCTTCAGGAACAATTTGCTCATGACGCGTAAACCAGCAACCATTGCAGTGCGCAGCGGTTTGAATGATGACGAGCAATATGGCTGCGTTGTCCCGCCAATTCATCTCTCAACGACCTATAACTTCCTGGATTTCAATGAGCCTCGTGCGCATGACTACTCCCGTCGTGGCAACCCCACACGTGATGTCGTACAGCGTACCCTGGCCGAACTGGAAGGAGGAGCGGGCGCGGTATTAACTAATACCGGGATGTCGGCGATTCACCTGGTTACGACGGTGTTCCTGAAGCCTGGCGATCTGCTGGTTGCGCCACACGACTGTTATGGCGGCAGCTATCGGCTGTTTGACAGCCTGAGCAAGCGCGGCGCGTATCGGGTGAAATTTGTCGATCAGGGCGACCCGGTGGCGCTGCAGGCTGCACTGGATGAAAACCCTAAACTGGTGCTGATTGAAAGCCCCAGCAATCCGCTGCTGCGCGTGGTGGATATCAGCGCGATTTGCGCCGCTGCCCGCGCGGCAGGTGCCATCAGCGTGGTGGACAATACCTTTATGAGTCCGGCGCTGCAGAACCCTCTGGCGCTGGGTGCCGATCTGGTGATCCATTCCTGTACCAAATACCTCAATGGCCACTCCGATGTGGTAGCAGGTGCGGTGATTGCTAAAGATCCGCAACTGGCAACCGACCTGGCCTGGTGGGCGAATAATATTGGTGTGACCGGCGCGGCGTTTGACAGTTATCTGCTGCTGCGCGGGATTCGTACGCTGTCGCCACGCATTGCAGCCGCACAACGCAACGCACTCGCGATTGTTGAGTATCTGAAGAAGCAGAAGCTGGTGAAAAAGTTGTATCATCCTTCGCTGCCGGAAAACGCCGGACACGAACATGCCGTACGTCAGCAGCGTGGCTTTGGTGCCATGCTGAGTTTTGAAGTTGATGGTGATGAGGCGCTGCTGCGCCGCTTCCTGAAAGCGTTGCGGCTATTTACGCTGGCGGAATCGCTGGGCGGAGTAGAGAGTCTGATCTCCCATACCGCCACCATGACGCACGCCGGGATGTCGGCAGAAGCACGTGCGGCAGCGGGCATTTCCGATACGCTGCTACGGGTTTCTGTCGGTATTGAAGATCACGAAGATTTAATTGCCGATCTGGATAATGCATTCCGGGTCGCAGCCGAGGGTTAAGCATGACGATTTCAGCAGGCGCGGGAACGCCGAACACCAGGCAGTTGCATAAGTTTGGCGGCAGCAGCCTGGCCGATGCACGCTGCTATCAGCGCGTTGCCAGCATTATGGCGGACTATAGCCAGCCGGGCGATCTGATGGTGGTGTCTGCGGCAGGCTCAACCACCAACCAGCTGATTAGCTGGCTGAAGCTGAGCCAGAACGATCGCCTCTCCGCGCACCAGGTGCAACAGGCTTTACGGCGCTACCAGAGCGAACTGATCAGTGCGCTGCTGCCTGCTGAGATCGCCGAACCTTTAATTACCGCGTTTATCCGCGATCTCGAAAAGCTGGCTGCCCTGCTGGATGCGCCGATCACCGATGCGGTCTATGCAGAAGTGGTCGGGCACGGTGAAGTCTGGTCGGCACGCCTGATGTCAGCGGTGATGAGCCAGCGTGACCTGCAGGCCTGCTGGCTGGATGCGCGTGAGTTTCTGCGCGCTGAACGTGCTGCTCAACCGCAGGTGGATGAAGGTAAATCCTGGCCGCTGCTGCAGACTTTGCTGGCACAGCATCCACACAAGCGCATCGTGGTGACCGGATTTATCAGCCGCAACGACGCCGGTGAAACCGTCCTGCTTGGCCGCAACGGCTCCGACTATTCCGCTACGCAGATTGGTGCGCTGGCGGGTGTCGGACGTGTGACGATCTGGAGCGATGTGGCGGGTGTCTACAGTGCCGATCCCCGCAAGGTCTCTGATGCCTGTCTGCTGCCGTTGTTAAGGCTGGATGAAGCCAGTGAGCTGGCGCGTCTGGCTGCACCGGTGCTGCATACGCGTACTCTGCAGCCGGTTTCCGGCAGTGATATCGACCTGCAACTGCGCTGCAGTTATCAGCCGGAGCAGGGCTCAACCCGAATTGAACGCGTGCTGGCCTCCGGGACGGGCGCGCGTATCGTCACCAGCCATGATGATGTTTGCCTGATTGAGATTCAGCTGCCAGAGCAGCATGACTTCGCCATCCTGCACAAAGAGATCGACCTGCTGCTGAAGCGCGCGCAGCTGCGTCCGCTGGCGTTTGGCGTTCATCCTGACCGTCAACTACTGCAGCTCTGTTATACCTCCGAAGTGGTCAACAGCGCCTTTACGCTGCTACAGGATGCCGGTTTACCGGGCCATCTGCAGCTGCGCGACGGACTGGCGCTGGTGGCGCTGGTGGGTGCAGGCGTTACCCGCAATCCGCTGCATACCCATCGTTTCTGGCAGCAGTTAAAAGATCAGCCAGTTGAGTTCATCTGGCAGTCAGAAGAGCATATCAGCGTAGTCGCGGTGCTGCGCGTCGGCCCGACTCAGCATCTGATTCAGGGACTGCATCAGTCGCTGTTCCGGGCAGAAAAGCGCATCGGCCTGATGCTGTTTGGCAAAGGCAATATCGGTTCACGCTGGCTGGAGCTGTTTGCCCGCGATCAGGAAACGCTGTCAGCGCGAACCGGCTTTGAATTTGTGCTGGCGGGCGTCGCGGATAGCCGTCGCAGCCTGCTGAGCTATGACGGGCTGGATGCCAGCCGGGCACTCGCCTTCTTTGATGATGAAGCGGTGGAACGCGATGAAGAGTCGCTGTTCCTGTGGATGCGTGCTCACCCGTTTGATGACCTGGTGGTGCTGGATGTCACCGCCAGCACACCGCTGGCGCAGCAGTATCTCGACTTCGCCAGCCACGGTTTTCACGTGATCAGCGCTAATAAGGTCGCGGGTGCGTCAGACAGTCAGACCTGGCGGCAGATTCGTGATGCCTTTACCAAAACCGGGCGTCACTGGCTTTATAACGCCACGGTTGGTGCAGGCCTGCCGATCAACTACACGGTGCGCGATCTGCGTGACAGCGGCGATACCATTCTGGCGATCAGCGGGATCTTCTCCGGCACGCTGTCGTGGCTGTTCCTGCAGTTTGATGGCACGGTGCCCTTTACCGAGCTGGTGGATCAGGCCTGGCAGCAGGGCCTGACCGAGCCTGATCCACGCGCCGATCTTTCGGGTCAGGATGTGATGCGCAAGCTGGTGATCCTGGCGCGTGAAGCAGGCTACAACATCGAGCCGGATCAGGTGCGGGTTGAATCGCTGGTGCCCAATAACTGTCAGCAGGGATCCGTCGACCACTTCTTTGAAAATGGCGAAGAACTGAACGAGCAGATGCTGCAGCGACTGGAAGCCGCGCAGGAGATGGACCTGGTGCTGCGTTACGTTGCCCGTTTTGATGCCAACGGCAAGGCGCGCGTGGGTGTGGAAGCGGTGCGTCCGGAACATCCGCTGGCCTCGCTGCTGCCGTGCGACAACGTCTTTGCGATTGAGAGTCGCTGGTACCGCGATAATCCGATGGTGATCCGTGGGCCGGGTGCTGGACGGGATGTCACCGCTGGTGCCATCCAGTCAGATATTAATCGCCTCGCCCAACTGCTGTAATTTCTCTTCCTCAGGCGCTTCGGCGCCTGTTATTCAATGCCTTATCTCTCTCCTGTTGAATCTCCTTCATGTTGGTTGAAAATTAATCACGGCTGCTGACCGTTTTTAAGTTGACGGCATACCCGGATTACGTCATTTTGAACATCTGGACGTCTAAACGTGTAGATGTTCGAAGGCCGATTATTAATCGATGAGGATGCAGGATGAGTTTCTTTCATGCCAATCAGCGCGAAGCGCTAAACCAGAGCCTGGCTGAGCTGAACGGGCAAATTAATGTTTCATTTGAGTTCTTCCCGCCTCGTACCAGCGAAATGGAAGAGACCCTGTGGACCTCCATCGATCGTTTGAGCAGCCTGAAGCCGAAATTTGTTTCTGTGACCTACGGCGCGAACTCAGGTGAGCGCGATCGCACTCACAGCATTATCAAAGGCATTAAAGACCGCACCGGTCTGGAGGCTGCACCTCATCTGACCTGTGTCGATGCCACGCGTGATGAACTGCGCACCATCGCTCAGGATTACTGGAACAACGGTATTCGTCACATTGTGGCGCTGCGTGGCGACCTGCCTCCTGGCAGTGGTAAGCCAGAAATGTACGGCAGCGATCTGGTGTCGCTGCTGAAAGAGGTCGGCGATTTTGATATTTCCGTCGCTGCCTATCCGGAAGTCCATCCCGAAGCGAAAAGCGCCCAGGCCGATCTGATTAACCTGAAGCGAAAAATTGATGCCGGTGCCAACCGGGCGATCACCCAGTTCTTCTTCGACGTCGAAAGCTATCTGCGTTTCCGAGATCGCTGTGTTTCAACCGGCATCGACGTGGAAATTGTGCCGGGCATTCTGCCGGTCTCTAATTTTAAACAGTTGCAACGCTTTGCCACGCTGACCAATGTGCGTGTGCCGGGCTGGATGAGCGCGATGTTTGCTGGTCTGGATGATGACCCGGAAACGCGCAAAATGGTGGGCGCTAATATTGCGATGGACATGGTGAAAATCCTGTCACGTGAAGGGGTGAAAGATTTCCATTTTTACACGCTGAACCGTGCCGAAATGAGTTACGCCATCTGCCACACTTTAGGCGTACGTCCTTCCGCAGCAGCGGCTTAATCACTCCGTGTCAGCCAATGAAAAAGTCGGGAAAGTCCCGACTTTTTTGTTTTTGCAGACGGGTGGCGCTGAGAATGATCAGCGCCCGGCCACGATTAACCGGTATTGCGCATGCCTGCCGCCACACCCGCAATCGTCACCATCAGCGCCTGCTCAACGCGGGCATCCGGCTCATCGCCACGCGCTTCCTGCGCACGTGAACGATGCAGCAGTTCTGCCTGGAGTACGTTTAGCGGATCGGTATAGACGTTACGCAGTGCAATCGACTCAGCAATCCATGGCTGGTCAGCCATCAGATGTGAGTCATTGGCAATGGTCAGTACCGCTTTGATATCCGCAGCAAGCTGTTCGCGCAGCTGTTTACCCAGCGGCCAGAGTGACTTATCGACCAGACGCTGATCGTAATATTCCGCCAGCCACAGGTCGGCTTTCGAGAAGACCATCTCCAGCATCCCCAGACGGGTCGAGAAGAATGGCCAGTCGCGACACATCGCTTCCAGCTGATCCTGATGACCGGCTGCCATCGCCTGCTGCAATGCGGCACCGGCACCCAGCCAGGCGGGCAGCATCAGACGGTTCTGCGTCCAGGCGAAAATCCACGGAATCGCACGCAACGACTCTACGCCGCCGGTAGGCCGGCGTTTGGCCGGACGTGAGCCCAGCGGTAATTTACCCAGCTCCTGCTCTGGCGTCGCCGAACGGAAATAGGGCACGAAGTCCGCATTTTCACGCACATAACCACGATACATCGCACAGGAGTCAGCAGAGAGCTGATCCATGATGTCGCGCCATTCGCGTTTTGGCTCCGGCGGCGGCATCAGGTTCGCTTCCAGAATCGCGCCAGTGTAGAGCGACAGGCTGGCGATGGTCACGGCCGGTAAGCCATATTTAAAGCGAATCATCTCACCCTGTTCAGTCACACGCAGACCGCCGCGCAGGCTGCCTGGCGGTTGTGACAGCAGTGCGGCATGGGCGGGCGCGCCGCCACGACCAATGCTGCCGCCGCGTCCGTGGAACAGCGTCAGTGAAATCCCTGCCTTCTCACAGGTTTTGATCAGGGCATCCTGCGCCTGATATTGCGCCCAGCTGGCGGCCATCACACCGGCATCTTTCGCCGAGTCAGAATAGCCAATCATCACCATCTGTTTGCCCTGAATCAGGCCGCGATACCAGTCAATGCTCAGCAGCTGGCTCATCACGTCGTTCGCGTTGTTCAGGTCATCAAGCGTTTCAAACAGCGGGGCAACCGGCATGGCATAGCCGATACCGGCTTCTTTCAGCAACAGATGTACGGCCAGTACGTCAGAAGGGGTTTTCGCCATCGAAATAACATAGGCGGCGATAGAACCCTGTGGAGCTTCTGCCGCGACGCGACAGGTCTCCAGCACTTCACGCGTCTCATCGCTGGGCTCCCAGGTACGAGGCAGCAGCGGGCGCTTGGAGTTCAGTTCACGGATCAGGAACGCCTGCTTGTCCGCTTCAGACCAGCTTTCATAATCGCCGAGGCCCAGATAGCGGGTCACTTCAGCAATCGCCTCTTTGTGACGGGTGCTCTCCTGCCGCAGATCGATACGCACCAGCGGCACGCCGAAGCATTTCACGCGGCGCAGCGTATCGAGCAACTGACCGTTAGCGATAATGCCCATACCGCACTGTTGCAGTGATTGATAGATGGCAAATAGCGGGTCCCACAGCTGATCGTTGGAAACCAGCAGATCGGCCGGACGCGGCAGACGTTCGCCTTTCAGGCGGCGTTCAAGGAAGGACTGGGTCGTCATTAACTGACTGCGCAGGCGTTTCAGGATCACACGGTAAGGTTCCAGCGCTTCCGGATCGCCGCTGAGTTCGCGGATCTCGTCACTGCACTCGGACATCGACAGCTCGGAGATCAACACACCGATATCGCGCAGGAACAGGTCTGTGGCTTTCCAGCGGCTAAGCTGCATCACATGGCGGGTAATCGACGCCGTGACGTTCGGGTTACCGTCGCGGTCGCCACCCATCCATGAGGTGAACTGGACCGGCACGAAATCGACCGGCAGCTTGAGGCCAAACGCCTCTTCGACCTGCTCGTTCAGCTCACGCAGGAAAGCAGGAACGCCTTCCCACAAGCTGTTTTCTACGACGGCAAAGCCCCATTTGGCTTCGTCGATAGGGGTCGGGCGATATTTACGGATCTCATCGGTGTGCCACGCCTGCGCCACCAGCTGACGCAGACGGCGCATAATCTGGTTTCGTTCGTAGTCAGAGACATCGCTGTGATCGAGCTGTTTCAGGCAGCTGTTAACTTCAACCAGCTTGTGAATCAGCGTACGACGGGTGATTTCGGTCGGGTGCGCAGTCAGCACCAGCTCCAGTGACAGTGACTCAATAGCCGCAAGGATGTCGCTTTCGCTGATATCTTTCTGCTGCTTCAGGGTATCAAAGGTCTTTTTCAGCAGTTCAGGATGGTTTTCACCCTCGCCACTCTGCGAGATGGTCTGATACTGCTCAGCTACGTTGGTGAGGTTCAGAAACTGGCTAAAAGCGCGTGCAACCGGCAGAAGCTCCTCGTTGGAGAGGTTCTGCAGCGTATTGAGCAGTTCTTTACGATGAGTGTCATTTCCTGCACGGGATGACTTGGAGAGCTTACGGATGGTTTCCACCTGGTCGAGGATGTTCTCTCCCAGTGCATCCTTAATCGTATCCCCGAGCAGTTTGCCGAGCATACTGACATTACTTCGCATTGCGGAATATTGTTCGTTCATTGGACCCTGACACCCTTATCGTCTTGAAAAACTTCTACACCCGACCTTTCAGGCAGCAGAAAAATCAACAACATTGTGTTCCCGATAATCTACAGGGAACCCGCTCCGTTGCCGCCTGTCCGCATTCTGAAACGTTCTGGATAATCACCCGGTGGGCATAACATCGTCTTTTATCTAGCCACGTAATGTTGCGTTCGTCAAATGCGTTAAAGTGCACTGAAGATGCAGCTAACTAACGGAAATTCGAAGAATTTATCGGGAAGGAAGCGGGATAAGTTATTCTTATTGTTAAATCCCGCAGAATGAGGGGGCATTTTGCTGTTAATACAGTGAAATGCCCCATTTGCTGTCAATCAGTGACAAAAATGCTGCACAACCTGACTGATAAGCGCCCGTGTTGGCTTAATAAATGCCGTATCGATAAATTCATCCGGTTGATGTGCCTGATTAATGGAACCCGGACCCAGGACCAGCGTCGGGCAGAGCTGCTGAATAAACGGCGCTTCGGTGCAGTAGTTCACCACCTCGGTTGGCGTCCCCAGTAATTTCTCAACCACACTCACTAGTTCATGGTTTGCCGGACACTCATAGCCCGGAATCGGAGGATGCAGTTCGGCCACCGTAACACGGCCCGGCCAGCGTGCACTCACCGGTGCCAGCGCCTCGTTCAGTAACCCATCCAGATCGCTCAGTGACAGGCCCGGCAGCGGACGGATATCCATATGCAGTTCACAGCAGGCGCAGATACGGTTAGCGGCGTCTCCGCCATGAATATGGCCGAAATTCATGGTTGGATAGGGGATAGCGAAGCCGTCATGGTGATAACGTTCCTGTAGCGTCGTGCGCAGTTGCATCAGATGGGTGATCGACTCATGCATCAGTTCAATGGCGTTGACGCCGCGCGCCGGATCGCTGGAATGGCCCGATTTCCCCTCAATACGAATCACATTCGACAGATGGCCTTTGTGCGCGCGCACCGGTTTAAGCGAAGTCGGTTCACCTATGATGGCGCAGTCGGGACGCAGTTGCGTCGATTCAGAGAAATATTTGGCGCCAGCCATAGTGGTCTCTTCATCGGCCGTGGCGAGGATATAGAGCGGCTTGCTCAGCGTGCTGACATCCACATCGCGCAGCGTATCAAGAATAAAGGCGAAGAAGCCTTTCATGTCTGCTGTACCCAGGCCATAGAGCTTGTTGTCGTGCTCAGTCAGGGTAAAGGGATCGCGCGTCCAGCGGCCATCATCAAAGGGAACGGTATCCGTATGGCCGGCTAACAGCAGACCGCCCGCACCGGTGCCGGTTCGCGCCAGCATATTAAATTTATTGCGGGTGCCGGGCACCGGTTGCACTTCAACGCTGAAGCCAAGGTCGCGGAACCAGCCGGCCAGCAAATTGATTAAAGTTTCATTACTCTGATCCAGTGCGGCATCGGTTGCGCTGATCGACGGTGTGGCGATTAACTGGCGGTACAGTTCAATAAAAGGCGGTAATTTTGTCTTCACTGTTGGCGGTCCTTGGGTTAGGATGTATCCATATTCATGCAGTAATAGTGAATAAAAATACATTAACGTCCTCTGCAAGGGAACCATAAATCACTGCAGATGACAGGGTGGGTAACGGGGCAAGGCCGCGACCCGGAACGTGCGACTGTAAAAAGGGTTACAGCCTGATGTTGAATACGCTGATCGTTGGTGCCAGTGGTTATGCTGGTGTAGAGCTTGCCACCTTCCTGAATCGCCATCCACATATCAACATAACCGCTTTGGCGGTTTCGGCGCAAAGCCCTGATGCCGGCAAGCGCCTGTCCGATCTTCATCCGCAGCTGAAAGGCGTGGTGGATTTGCCGCTGCAGCCGCTGAGCAGCGCGGCCGAATGGGCAGATAAAGTGGATGTGGTGTTCCTGGCGACAGCCCATGAAGTCAGTCACGATCTGGCTCCGGAATTTCTCAAGGCCGGTTGTGTGGTGTTCGACCTGTCTGGCGCTTTCCGCGTCAATAACGCTGATTTTTACACTCGCTTTTATGGCTTCACCCATCAGCATGGTGACTGGCTGGATAAAGCCGTTTACGGCCTGGCGGAATATCAGTATGAGAAAATTCAGCAGGCGCAGCTTGTGGCTGTGCCAGGTTGCTACCCGACCGCTGCTCAGCTGGCACTGAAGCCCCTGGTGGATGCCGGACTGTTAAACGAGGCGCAGTGGCCAGTGATCAACGCCACCAGCGGCGTGAGCGGTGCCGGACGTAAAGCCAATGTCGGCACCAGCTTCTGCGAAGTGAGCCTGCAGCCTTACGGCCTGTTCAATCACCGTCATCACCCGGAAATCGTCGCGCACCTCGGTACACCGGTGATCTTCACACCGCATCTGGGTAACTTCCCGCGCGGTATTCTGGCGACGATTACCTGCCGTCTGAAAGCGGGTGTCAGCCGTGAAGATATCGCCGCCGTTTTCCATCACGCCTATGACAACAAGCCACTGGTGCGGCTCTATGAAAAGGGCGTACCGGCGCTGAAAGCCGTGGTGGGCCTGCCTTACTGTGATATCGGTTTTGAAGTACAGGGCGAGCATCTGATTGTCGTCGCAGCCGAAGATAACCTGCTGAAAGGCGCGGCATCGCAGGCGGTACAGTGCCTGAACATCCGGTTCGGCTTCCCTGAAACGCAGTCACTGATTTAACGGACGAATAAACCATGACCAATCCATTGATTATTAAGCTGGGCGGTGTGCTGTTAGACAGCGAAGAAGCGCTGGCCCGCTTGTTTGAAGCGCTGCTGAACTATCGTAGCGCTCATCAGCGTCCGCTGATCATTGTCCACGGCGGCGGTTGCCTGGTGGATGAACTGATGAAAAAGCTGGCGCTGCCGGTGATGAAGAAAAATGGCCTGCGCGTCACCCCAGCCGACCAGATCGACATTATTACTGGTGCGCTGGCGGGAACCGCCAACAAAACACTGCTGGCCTGGGCGAAAAAATCGGGCATCAACGCGGTCGGCCTCTGCCTGGGCGATGCGGGCATCGTCAATGTCGCCCCGTTTGATGAAGAACTCGGCCATGTTGGCCATGCAACGCCGGGCGATCCGGCGCTGCTGAACACCCTGCTGGCGGCCGGTTACATGCCGGTGGTGAGCTCTATTGGTATTACTGACAGCGGCGACCTGATGAACGTCAACGCTGACCAGGCGGCGACCGCACTGGCCTCAACGCTGGGCGCTGATCTGGTTCTGTTGTCAGACGTCAGTGGTATTCTTGACGGCAAAGGTCAGCGCATCGAAGAGATGACCGCCGACAAAGCTGAACAGCTGATTACCCAGGGCATTATTACCGATGGCATGATTGTTAAAGTGCACGCTGCGCTTGATGCGGCGCGTACGCTGGGCCGTCCGGTGGATATTGCCAGCTGGCGTCACGCTGAGCGGCTACCTGACCTGTTTAACGGCGTGTCGATTGGCACCCGGATTCTCGCTTAACGACTCTGATTCAAGGATTACGAAATGCATACGCAAAACATCAAAAAAATCGTTCTGGCTTACTCCGGTGGTCTTGATACTTCGGCCATCATTCCATGGCTGAAAGAGAACTACGGCGGCTGTGAAGTGGTCGCATTCGTAGCGGACATCGGTCAGGAGCGTGGCGATCTGGAAGGTGTGGAGAAGAAAGCTCTGCAGTCTGGCGCATCTGAATGCCATGTGGTTGACCTGCGTGAAGAGTTTATCAGCGACTACGTCTATCCGGTACTGCAGACCGGCGCACTCTATGAAGGCACCTATCTGCTGGGCACCTCTATGGCGCGTCCTATCATTGCTAAAGCGCAGGTTGAGCTGGCGCTGAAAGTGGGCGCGGATGCGCTGTGTCATGGCGCAACCGGTAAAGGGAATGACCAGGTGCGTTTCGAAACCACCTACACCGCGCTGGCACCACAGCTGAAAGTGGTGGCACCGTGGCGTGAATGGAACCTGCGTTCACGTGAAGCGCTGCTGGACTACCTGAAAGAGCGCAACATCCCGACCACCGCATCGCTGGAAAAAATCTACAGCCGTGACGAAAACGCCTGGCACATCTCCACCGAAGGCGGCGTGCTGGAAAGCCCGGCCAATGCACCCAATAAAGATTGCTGGGTCTGGACTGTCGATCCGCTGGAAGCGCCTGACCAGCCTGAAGAGGTGACAGTGACCGTAGAGAAAGGTCGGGTTGTGGCGGTTAACGGCGAAAAACTGAGTCCGTTCCAGTGTCTGGAAAAACTGAATGTGCTGGGCGCAAAACATGGCGTCGGCCGTATCGATATCGTTGAAAACCGTCTGGTGGGCATTAAATCCCGCGGCTGCTACGAAACCCCTGGCGGCACCATCATGGTTAATGCGCTGCGTGCGGTTGAGCAGCTGGTGCTGGATCGCGATAGCTTCAAATGGCGTGAGCAGCTGGGGCACGAGATGTCTTACGTGGTTTATGACGGTCGCTGGTTTGCCCCGCTGCGTAAGTCGATTCAGGCTGCTGCCGAATCACTGGCGGAAGAAGTTAACGGTGAAGTGGTGCTGCAGCTCTACAAAGGCCAGGCGACTGCCACCCAGAAGCGTTCTGCGAACAGCCTCTACTCGGAAGAGTTCGCCACCTTCGGTGAAGATGAAGTTTACGATCACCGTCACGCGGGCGGCTTTATCCGTCTGTTCTCGCTCTCTTCGCGTATCCGCGCCCTGAACGAGCAGAAGAAGTAATTTTCAGGCGGGGTGCGCCTCGCCTCACAGTTTTAATTCAGGGGCGGCATTTATGTCGCCTCTTGTTTAACGATTCAGAGGAGTTTTCACATGGCACTTTGGGGTGGACGGTTTACTCAGGCAGCGGATCAGCGTTTTAAACAGTTTAATGACTCGCTGCGCTTCGATTACCGCCTGGCAGAGCAGGACATCATTGGCTCTGTTGCCTGGTCCAAAGCGCTGGTGACGGTCAATGTCCTGACTCAGGATGAGCAGCAGCAACTGGAAGCAGCTCTGAATGCGTTACTGGATGAAGTACGTGAGAATCCTGAGCAGATCCTCCAGAGCGACGCCGAAGATATTCACAGCTGGGTTGAAGGCAAGCTGATCGACAAAGTCGGCTCGCTGGGTAAAAAGCTGCACACCGGCCGTAGCCGTAACGATCAAGTCGCGACCGATCTGAAACTGTGGTGCAAGGTGCAAATTGAAGCGCTGCTGGGTGCCTCACGTGAACTGCAGCAGGCGCTGGTGGTGACTGCTGAAGCCAATCAGGATGCCGTGATGCCAGGTTACACGCACCTTCAGCGTGCGCAGCCGGTGACGTTTGCACACTGGTGTCTGGCCTACGTTGAAATGCTGGCGCGTGATGAGAGCCGTCTGCAGGATACACTGAAGCGGCTTGATGTCAGCCCGCTGGGCTGTGGCGCACTGGCCGGTACTGCCTACGAGATCGATCGTCAGCAGCTGGCAGGCTGGCTGGGCTTTGCTTCCGCCACGCGCAACAGTCTGGATACCGTATCAGACCGCGATCACGTGCTGGAGCTGCTCTCTGACGCGGCTATCGGTATGGTGCATCTTTCGCGCTTTGCCGAAGATATGATCTTCTTTAACACTGGCGAAGCGGGCTTTATCGAGCTGTCAGATAAAGTGACCTCCGGCTCATCGCTGATGCCGCAGAAGAAAAATCCGGATGCGCTGGAGCTGATTCGCGGCAAGTGTGGTCGGGTGCAGGGTGCACTGACCGGCATGATGATGACCCTCAAAGGTCTGCCGCTGGCGTACAATAAAGATATGCAGGAAGACAAAGAAGGGCTGTTTGACGCGCTCGACACCTGGCTCGACTGCCTGCATATGTCAGTGCTGGTGCTGGATGGCCTGCAGGTTAAACGTCCGCGTTGCCAGGAAGCGGCTGAACAGGGCTACGCAAACTCCACCGAGCTGGCCGACTATCTTGTCGCCAAAGGCGTGCCGTTCCGTGAAGCACACCATATCGTCGGTGAAGTAGTGGTGGCCGCTATCGGGCAGGGCGTGGCGCTGGAAGCATTGTCGCTGGCGCAGCTGCAGCAGTTCAGTGCGGTGATTGGTGAGGATGTCTATCCGATCCTGGCGCTGCAATCCTGCCTGGATAAGCGTAATGCGCAGGGCGGTGTCTCGCCACAGCAGGTTGCGCGTGCCATCGGTGACGCTAAGCAGCGTCTGGCGTAATCAGCAGGTAAAAAAAAGCGGGCACATTATATGCCCGCCAACCTCTAGCTTCAGAATTACTACTTTTTTTATAGGCACATCATCAAAGCGCCCGCTCTCCCGGCCGACGCTCAGATTCTTTTAGGCTGACAGCAAGTATTGTTGCAGATCCTCACTACCGCCAATGTGACGACCGCCTATGAAGACTTGCGGTACCGTTGCCCGGCCTGAAACGGCGCGCAGACTCACGGTTGTCGCATCCTGTCCCAGCACAATTTCTTCATACTGGATGCCATGATCCATCAGCATCTGTTTTGCCTGGGTGCAGAAGCTGCAGCCTGGCTTAGTAAAGATGGAAACCGACTCCTGGGCTTTACACTCCGGCGCCAGATAGCGCAGCATGGTATCGGCATCGGAAACCTCAAACGGGTCGCCCGGCTTGTTCGGCTCCACAAACATTTTCTCTACCACGCCGTTACGTACCAGCATCGAGTAGCGCCATGAACGCGGGCCAAAGCCGAGATCGGCTTTCTCAACCAGCATCTCCATGCCACGGGTGAATTCACCGTTGCCATCAGGGATAAAGGTAATGTTGTCGGCGCGTTGTTCTGCTTTCCAGGCGTTCATTACAAAAGTGTCATTCACCGAGACGCACAGAATACTGTCCACGCCCTGCTGAGCAAACAGACTCGCTAATTCGTTATAACGTGGCAGATGGCTGGAGGAGCAGGTGGGTGTAAAGGCACCCGGCAGTGAAAAAACAATCACCGTTTTGTCTTTAAACAGCGCTTCGGTGGTGACATCGACCCAGCGATCGCCCTGACGCGTGTGAAAAATCACTGGCGGAATAGCTTTACCTTCCTGACTTGCAAACATTTTTTTCTCCTGAGATACCACGTTCCTTTTGATGCGCGCATTATTCCTAACCACCCTTGATAGGGCCAATCGTTCATTGCTATTCTATCTATCGCCACGGGCTATCGTGGTTTGGAGGGTAATAATGAATATTCGTGATCTTGAATATCTGGTTTCGCTTGCTGAACACCGTCATTTCCGACGTGCTGCGGATGCGTGCCATGTCAGTCAGCCGACGTTAAGCGGGCAGATCCGGAAGCTGGAAGATGAGCTGGGTGTGATGCTGCTGGAGCGCACCAGCCGTAAAGTGCTGTTCACGCAGGCAGGTTTGCTGCTGGTGGATCAGGCGCGAACGGTGCTGCGTGAAGTGAAAGTGCTGAAAGAGATGGCGAGTCAGCAAGGGGAAGCGATGTCAGGTCCGCTGCATATCGGCCTCATCCCGACTACCGCGCCTTACTTATTGCCACAGATTATCCCGACGCTGCACCAGACATTCCCGAAACTGGAGATGTATCTGCACGAAGCGCAGACGCAGCAGCTGCTGGCGCAGCTCGACAGCGGCAAGTTGGACTGTGCGATTGTCGCGCTGGTCAAAGAGAGCCAGGCCTTTATCGAAGTGCCGCTGTTTGATGAACCGATGAAGCTGGCAGTCTATGCCGATCATCCGTGGTGCGATCGTGACCGTGTGCCAATGTCCGATCTGGCCGGCGAGAAATTGCTGATGCTGGAAGATGGGCACTGTCTGCGTGACCAGGCGATGGGATTCTGCTTTGAGGCGGGTGCCGATGAAGATACCCATTTCCGCGCGACCAGCCTTGAGACGCTGCGCAATATGGTGGCGGCAGGCAGCGGCATTACGCTGTTACCGGCGCTGGCAGTTCCACCAGAGCGTATTCGCGATGGTGTCTGCTATCTCACCTGCTACAAACCGGTGCCACAGCGCACGATTGCGCTGGTCTATCGTCCGGGTTCACCTCTGCGCAGCCGTTATGAACAGCTGGCAGAGGCGATTAAGACCCACATGCAGCACTATTTTGACGCTGCGTTAAAACAGGCGGTTTAAGCCGTTTAACGCCGCAACGCGATAGGCTTCGGCCATGGTCGGATAGTTAAAGGTGGTATTCACGAAGTACTCAATCGTGTTGCCACCATTTTTTTGCTCCATGATCGCCTGACCGATGTGGATGATCTCGGCGGCACGCTCGCCAAAGCAGTGGATCCCCAGGATCTCTTTGGTTTCACGATGGAACAGGATCTTCAGGCTGCCGACGTTCATACCCACGATCTGCGCCCGCGCCAGATGCTTGAACTGCGCGCGTCCCACTTCGTAAGGCACCTTCATTGCCGTCAGCTGCTGCTCGGTTTTACCTACGGAGCTGATTTCCGGAATGGTGTAGATACCGGTTGGGATATCTTCAATCAGGTGCGCTGTGGCTTCCCCTTTGATAATCGCCTGCGCGGCAATACGGCCCTGATCGTAGGCGGCTGAGGCCAGACTCGGATAACCAATCACATCACCGACAGCATAGATGTGCGGCTGAGCCGTCTGATACATGCTGTTCACTTTCAGCAGGCCACGACCATCCGCTTCCAGACCGACATTTTCCAGTGATAGCGAATCGGTGTTACCGGTACGGCCGTTAGCGTAAAGCAGGCAGTCCGCTTTGACTTTCTTGCCCGACTTCAGATGCATGATAACGCCATCTTCCACGCCTTCGATCTTCTCAAACTCCTCGTTGTGACGAATCACCACGCCACTGTTCCAGAAGTGGTAAGAGAGAGAGTCTGACATCTCCTGATCAAGGAAAGCCAGCAGGCGATCACGGGTGTTAATCAGGTCAACCTTGACGTTCAGACCACGGAAAATCGACGCATATTCACAGCCAATCACGCCAGCGCCATAAATAATGACGTGGCCTGGTTCGTGGTGCAGGTTGAGGATAGAGTCGGAGTCATAAACGCGGGGATGGGTAAAGTCGACATCGTCAGGATGGTAAGGTCGTGAACCACACGCGATAACAAACTTCTCTGCCGTCAGCGTCTCACGCGTACCATCAGGCTGCTCAATCTCAACGGTATTGGCATCAACGAAATGCGCATCACCCTGATAAAGTTCACAGCGATTACGCTCGTAGAAGCCCTGACGCATGGCTGTCTGTTGGCTGATCACGCTTTCCGTGTGATTGAGAATGTCGGCAAAAGAGGAGCGAAGCAGTCGGGTATGATCGCTATAAAGCGGGTTCTGGTTGAATTCAATAATGCGACTGACAGCGTGGCGAAGGGCTTTAGAAGGGATGGTGCCCCAGTGCGTACAACCGCCGCCGATGTTGTGGTAGCGTTCGATCACGGCGATGCGCGCTCCCTGTTTTACCAGCCCCATCGCCGCCCCTTCACCGCCGGGCCCTGAGCCAATCACAATGGCATCGTAATCGTAAGACTTTTGCATACCGATACGTCCTATTATTTATACATTTTTACAACGAGATTCTAACATCTCGTCGCGCACTTCTGAATTCTATCAGCGATTTTCATCACATTTTGACAAAGAGTGAGGTTCACAGGCGGTGACAAAGATTGCCAATCTGTACGCTGAAAATTTTGTTATAGTGCCTGCACAACACCGCTAAAGGCAGAGAGAATGGGCGTCAGAGCGCAACAAAAAGAACGTACACGACGTACACTGATTGAAGCAGCTTTCAGTCAGCTCAGCGCCGAGCGCAGTTTTGCCAGTCTGAGTTTGCGGGAGGTTGCCCGTGAAGCTGGTATTGCACCTACCTCCTTTTATCGTCATTTCAAGGATGTTGATGAGCTTGGCCTGACGATGGTAGATGAAAGCGGGCTGATGCTGCGACAGCTGATGCGCCAGGCGCGCCAGCGTATCGCTAAAGGCGGCAGCATCATTAAGACGTCGGTGTCGACCTTTATGGAGTTCATCGGCAACAATCCCAACGCCTTCCGCCTGTTACTGCGTGAACGTTCCGGCACCTCTGCCGCTTTCCGTGCTGCCGTGGCGCGCGAAATTCAGCACTTTATCGCTGAACTGGCCGATTATCTTGAGGTCGAAAATCGCATGCCGCGCAGTTTTACCGAAGCGCAGGCTGAAGCGATGGTGACCATTGTTTTCAGCGCCGGTGCAGAAGCACTGGATGTTGATACTGAGCAGCGACGTAAGCTTGAGGATCGGCTGGTGTTACAGCTGCGTATGATCGCCAAAGGCGCTTATTACTGGTACCGCCGTGAGCAGGAACGACTGGCGGTCACCCTGGAAAAACCCGAAGAGCAATGAGTAAGGATTAGTCCATGACCCACCCAGGTACCCGCGATAAAAGCACTCTGGCACTGGCTTTTATTACCGGCTTAGCGATTAACGGCTCGTTTTCTGTGCTGTTTAGCGCCTTTGTTCCCTTTTCGATTTTTCCGCTGATTGCGCTGGGGCTGGCGGCCTGGTCTCTGCATCAGCGTTATCTCAACACCAATATGCCGGACGGCATGCCAGGACTCGCGGCGGCGTTTTTCCTGCTGGGGATTCTGGTTTATAGCGCGCTGGTGCGGGCAGAATACCCGGACATTGGCTCCAACTTCGTTCCCACCGTTCTGATGGTGGCGCTGGTGTTCTGGATTGCGACGCGGTTTAAGCGCAAGCGTAATCAGTAGGGATAAATGAAAACGGGAACCTCAGGGTTCCCGTTTTTGTTTACGCTTTACGCGTCAGCAGAACGCCGCATTCCATATGATGGGTATAAGGGAACTGATCAAACAGCGCCAGCCGTGTCACATCGTGCGTTTCTGACAGCGTCTGCAGATTTTCGCTCAGGGTCTGCGGGTTACAGGAGATGTAAAGGATGCGCGGATATGCCTGCACCATTTTCACCGTCTCTTCATCCAGTCCGCTGCGCGGCGGATCGACAAATATTGTCTCGCATTCGTAGCTGGTCAGATCAATTCCTTCCAGACGATTGAAGCTGCGCACGCCATTCATCGCCTGAGTAAACTCTTCCGCCGCCATGCGAATGATCTGCACGTTATCAATCTGGTTCACGGCAATGTTGTACTGTGCCGACGCAACAGAGGGCTTGGCGATTTCAGTCGCCAGAACGCGGCGGAAATTGCGCGCCAGCGCCAGCGAGAAGTTGCCGTTACCGCAGTAGAGTTCCAGCAGGTCGCCCTGTGAGTCCTGGGTCACATCCAGCGCCCACTCCAGCATCTGAATATTCATCGCCGCGTTAGGCTGGGTAAAACTGTTCTCGACCTGACGATAGATAATCTCGCGACCCGCCACCGGCAGACACTCATCCACATAGTCGCGATCCAGACAGATTTTGGTCTTAGTCGCACGGCCAATCAGCTGCACATCCAGCCCTTCCGCGCGCAGCTGGTCACGCAGCGCCGCGGCTGCCTGCTGCCACTCATCATCCAGCTTGCGGTGATAGAGCAGTGAAATCACAATCTGATTGCTCATGGTCGACAGATAGTCGATCTGGAACAGTTTATGACGCAGGGTGCGGTTATCACGGATCGCGGCGACCATCTTTGGCATCAGCTGATTGATCAACTGGCTGGCCGCCGGGAACTGATCAACCCGGATCCGCTCGCGTGTCTGCTGATCAAAGATGATGTGATAGATGTCATCGCCGTCATGCCACAGGCGGAATTCGGCGCGCATCCGATAGTGGCTGACCGGCGAACGGAACACCTCCACGTCGGGCGCAGCAAACGGCGTCATTATCGTCTCTAAACGACTGACTTTTTCCGCCAGCTGTGCGTCATAGTCTTCAATGGGGAGATGTTCGGGTGTCATGAGCAATCCTGATTAATAGCTTACCAGCGGGCGATTGTAGGCATTCACTTGCTGATGTCCAGTCCTGCAGCGGCTGTCTGGACTTCCGTATCTCCACTCCGTAGACTGCAGACGCCGGCCTCAAGCCCGAGTTAATAGGGAATCCAGTGTGAATCTGGAGCTGACGCGCAGCGGTAAGGAATGTCGTGATGAGTGCAATTGCAGACACTGTCCTCCGGGATGGGAAGTCATCATCATTTATGGTTCCCAGCCCGAAGACCTGCCGGTGTAACGTCGCTACTCGTACAATCATCGCGTGCTATTGATTGTCGGCCTGCGGCATCCTGCTTCGTCTTATGGATGCGATTAAAAATGACAAAAAAAACGGCATCGCTGTTCGCTCTGAGCGCAACGGCGATTTCTCTCTGGGCGCAAAACGGTTTTGCGCAGGGGAATGATGATACGCAAATAGTCACCGCCAACCGTTTTGCCGAACCTGTTTCCGGGGTGCTGGCTCCCACTACCGTCGTCACGCGTGATGAAATCGATCGCTGGCAGGCCAAAAGCCTGACGGATGTAATGCGCCGTCTGCCGGGTGTCGATGTCACGCAAAGCGGCGGGTTAGGGCAGCAGAGTTCGCTGTTTATTCGGGGCACCGAGTCCAGTCATGTGCTGATCCTGATTGATGGTATCCGGCTTAATCAGGCGGGTATCACCGGTTCGTCGGACCTCAGTCAGATCCCCCTGTCGCTGGTACAGCGCATCGAATATATTCGCGGCGCGCGTTCTGCGGTTTACGGTTCTGACGCGATTGGCGGCGTAGTGAATATCATTACGGGTCGATCACAATCGGGCAGCACGCTGACGGCGGGCATGGGGTCCAACGGTTATCAATCTTACGACGGCTCCACCCAACAGATGCTGGGCGATGCGACAAAGCTTACCCTGGCAGGCAACTACACCTATACCAAAGGGTATGACGTAGTAGCGGGTTATCCCAATGACTATGGTCCGGCGCAGCACGATCGCGACGGCTTCATGAGCAAAACCCTGTATGGCAACCTTGAGCATCAGTTCAGCGATGAGGTCAGTGGTTTTGTGCGCGGCTATGGCTTTGATAACCGTACCGCCTACGATGGGTCATACACCTATGATGACAGCTTCACTAATATCATCGGTCTGGCGGATACCCGTCAGCTCTATAGCCAGACATGGGACACCGGGTTACGCTTCAACCGCGACTTTTATTCTACCCAGCTCATCGCCAGTTATGGCCATACCAAAGACATTAACTACGATCCGCGCAATGGCCGCTACGGTGCTGCGTCGACCTTTGATGATGTCACTCAGTACAATCTGCAGTGGGGCAATACCGTGCAGGTGGGGAAGGGCGCCATCAGTGCGGGTGTTGACTGGCAGAAAGAGACAACTGAACCGGGTACGAACTATTTATCAGAAGGCTATGAACAGCGTAATACCGGCCTCTACCTGACCGGTCAGCAACAGTTTGGCAGCATCACCCTTGAAGGAGCGGTACGTGGTGACGATAACAATCAGTTCGGCTGGCATAACACCTGGCAGACGGCGGCCTCCTGGGAATTTATCTCCGGCTACCGCGCGTTCGCCTCTTATGGCACCGCCTTTAAAGCACCCAAACTGTCGCAGCTTTACAGCCCGGACTACGGTAATCGTGACCTCGATCCTGAAAAAAGTAAGCAGTGGGAAGGGGGTTTTGAAGGCCTGAGCGGGCCGGTGAACTGGCGGGTATCGGGCTATCGCAACGACATCGATAATCTGATTGAAGGTGATCCGCTGACCTCCCGTTACTACAACATTGAGCAGGCACGTATTAAAGGCGTTGAAGCCACGGCAGGATTCGATACCGGGCCGCTGACGCATCAGCTCTCGTATGATTATGTCGATGCGCGGGATGGCAGTACCGATCAGCCACTTATTCGCCGGGCTAAGCAGCAGGTGAAGTATCAGCTCGACTGGACGCTGTATGAGTTTGACTGGTCCGTGACTTATCACTATCTGGGTGACCGTTATGATACCGACTTCAACAGCACGCCCAGCCGTCGCGTGGAGTTAGGTGGCGTCAGCCTGTGGGATCTCGCCGTCTCATATCCTGTCACTTCACAACTCACGGTTCGTGGTAGAATTGCCAACCTGTTCGATAAAGATTACGAGACAGTGTATGGCTATCAGACTCCAGGACGAGAGTATTACCTCAGCGGCAGCTACAACTTCTGATTTGCGTCCCACCGTGCTGGTGTTTGATTCTGGCGTCGGTGGGCTTTCTGTCTATGATGAGGTCCGTCAGCTGTTGCCGGATCTTCATTATCTCTACGCCTTCGATAACGCTGGATTCCCTTACGGCGAGAAAAGCGAAAGCTTCATTGTGGATCGGGTGGTCGCTATCGTTGAGGCCATTACCCGCAGCTATCCTCTCTCGTTAGTCATTATCGCCTGCAATACGGCCAGCACGGTTTCATTGCCCGCTTTACGTGAACGTTTTGCGTTTCCTGTCGTGGGTGTGGTTCCGGCGATTAAACCTGCCGCGCGCCTGACGCGAAATGGTGTGGTCGGGTTGCTGGCGACGCGGGCTACGGTGCGCCGCCCTTATACCCATGAGCTGGTGGCGCAATTTGCCGGTTCCTGCAACATCGAGATGCTGGGATCTGCGGAGCTGGTGGAACTGGCCGAAGCTAAGCTACACGGTGCTGAGGTTGCACTGGATGAGGTGCGCCGTATTGTTCAGCCGTGGCTGCGGATGGCTGAACCACCGGACACGGTTGTTTTAGGCTGTACGCACTTCCCTTTACTGCGCGAGGAGCTGCAGCAGGTGTTACCTGAAGGGACGCGTCTGATTGATTCCGGTGCGGCAATTGCCCGACGAACTGCCTGGCTCCTGGAGCATGACGCGCCTGAAGTAAATTCTTCGCAACAGAACGTCGCATTCTGCACGGATCTGGATGGCGAAGCGGTACAATTATCACCCGTTTTACAGCGTTATGGCTTCCCGTTGCTGGAAAAACTGACGCTTTAGCGGCTTTTAGCTGAAAAAAGAAGCACTCGGAATTTTATTTGAAATTAGCTCTTGTCAGCCTCCGAGAACTCCCTATAATGCGCCTCCACTGACACGGCACAACGGTTTACGAAGCGCCGGGTTGAGTAGGTTCGAAATCATACGAACCAGTGAGTTAAGCGAAAATAAATGCTTGACTTACAATGCGGAAAGCGTAATATACGCAGCCCGCGCCGCAGTAAATCGCGGCATGCTCTTTAACAATTTATCAGACAATCTGTGTGGGCACTCGCAGGATTGATATCAGCGTCTCCGGACGTAAAAAATA
>NZ_JBXUHX010000032.1:0-42138 GCF_058148845.1 Pantoea sp. RCC30.1
CTGGAGCGGGAAACGAGACTCGAACTCGCGACCCCGACCTTGGCAAGGTCGTGCTCTACCAACTGAGCTATTCCCGCGCCTTGTACCGTTAATAAATTCTTCACCGGTACGGGGTGCGCATTATACGAGAAATCGTTGCTGCTGCAAGCGTCTGAAAGCAAAAATTTTCGCTTTCAGCGCGTTTGCTGATTAAATCAGCAAACTGGTGATATCATGCGCACCCACAGCCCACTAAAGCTGCAAAAAGTGCTCGCGGTAGTAAGCCAGCTCTGCCACAGACTCACGAATATCATCCAGCGCCTGGTGCGTGCCGCCTTTTTTGAAGCCAGGAAGGATATCCGGTTTCCAGCGACGCGCCAGCTCTTTCAGGGTGCTCACATCCAGGTAACGATAGTGGAAATACGCTTCCAGCTCAGGCATGTACTTAAACAGGAAGCGGCGATCCTGCCCGATGCTATTGCCACAGATAGGCGAAGTGTTGGCCGGAACCCACTGTTTCAGAAACTCAATGGTCGCCAGCTCTGCTGCGCGGTCGTCAATCTTACTCTCCTTCACCCGCGCAACCAGACCGCTGTTGGTATGGGTGCGGACGTTCCACTCATCCATCAGCGCCAGCTGCGCATCGGACTGATGAACGGCCATGACTGGCCCTTCCGCCAGAATGTTCAGGTTGGCGTCAGTCACCAGGGTCGCAATCTCAATAATGCGATCGTGCGTCGGATCAAGTCCGGTCATCTCAAGATCAATCCAGATCAGATTCTGTTCATTTCCAGTAGCCATGCTGTTTCCTGCGGTTGCTGTAGTCGTCATTCACGATGAATAAGGTGTATCATAGACGTTTTGCCCAGCCGGGCGAAATCTGGCTAATGTTGTGAGGGTGAGTGAGTAAAAATAAACTGTCGAAAGGCCAACAACGTCGCGTAAGCGCTAACCACGATCGCCGTCTCAACCAACGCAGAGAGCGTCCGGAAGCGGATGACAACCTGTTTGGTGAAGCTGCAGATGGGGTCGTTGTCAGTCGTTTTGGCATGCATGCTGATGTTGAGGATAGCGCAGGCGTCGCCCACCGCTGCAATATCCGCCGCACTATCCGCTCGCTGGTGACTGGCGACCGGGTGATGTGGCGCCCCGCCACCAGCGGCGGCAAAGGCATTGTTGAAGCGGTGCATGAGCGCACCAGTGTATTAACCCGCCCCGATTTTTACGACGGCGTGAAGCCGATGGCGGCGAATATCGATCAGATCATCGTCGTTTCAGCGATCCTGCCGGAACTGTCGCTGAACATCATCGATCGCTATCTGGTTGCCAGCGAAACGCTGGATATCGAACCGTTGCTGGTACTGAACAAAACCGATCTGCTGGATGACAAGGCGCGCGCCTTTGTCGATCAGCAGATGGATATCTATCGCGATATTGGCTATCGCGTGGTGATGGTCTCCAGCCGAGCGAAAAACGGCCTGGACGATCTGAAAGCGGCCTTAACCGACCGTGTGAGTATTTTTGCCGGTCAGTCGGGGGTTGGTAAGTCGAGTCTGCTGAATGCCCTGCTCGGCTTCGACAAAGAAGAGCAGGTCGCGATTCTGACCAACGAAGTTTCGGATGGCTCAGGCTTAGGCCAGCACACTACCACCGCATCGCGCATGTATCACTTCCCGGACGGCGGTGACGTGATCGATTCTCCTGGCGTGCGTGAGTTCGGTTTGTGGCATCTGGAGCCGGAACAGGTTACCCGCGGGTTTGTCGAATTCCGTGCATACCTGGGCGATTGCAAATTCCGCGATTGTAAACACGGCAGCGATCCTGGCTGTGCCATTCGTGAAGCGGTCGAACAGGGGAAAATCAACCGTTCCCGTTTCGATAACTACCACCGTATCCTGGAGAGCATGGCGCAGGTAAAAACGCGTAAAAATTTCCCTGATGGTGAAAGTTAATCGGTATAACCGCGTCTGAACAGATAAGCCGGCGCATTTTGCGAAGTGCGTTCCAGTCGTGCGTCCAGACCGTGCAGCGTGCCGGAAATCGGGTATAGTCGCCATCTGAACGGGGCGCTGCTACAATCCGCCCCTTTTTTACAACGTCCTAAAATAGCCAGGAGGCTAAGGTGTTTGATCGTTTAAAACTCGGCTTGAATCATATTCTCCCGAAGAAATGGCTGACTGAACTTGCCGGTTGGGGCGCCAGTCGCCGCGGTGGTTGGTTGACCAAACTGGTCATTGACATCTTTGTCTGGTTTTACAAAGTCGACATGGCGGAAGCGCGTAAGCCCGATACTGCCAGCTATCGCACCTTTAATGACTTTTTTGTCCGTCCGCTGAAAGACGATGCACGTCCGGTGGATGCCGACGCCAGCCTCATCGCCCTGCCCGCAGATGGTGCTATCAGCCAGCTCGGCCACATTGAAGGCGATCAGATTTTCCAGGCTAAAGGTCATCACTACACTATCGATGCCCTGCTGGCGGGTGATGAGCAGATGGCAGCCCGTTTTGTTGATGGCGAGTTCGTCACCACCTATCTGGCACCGCGTGACTATCACCGCGTCCATATGCCGTGCAACGGCATCCTGCGTGAAATGATTTATGTGCCTGGCGACCTCTACTCCGTCAATCCGCTGACCGCGCGTAATATTCCTAACCTGTTCGCCCGTAACGAGCGCGTTATCTGTTACTTCGAAACCGACATCGGGCCGATGGTACAGATCCTTGTCGGCGCTACTATTGTCGGCAGCATTGAAACCGTCTGGGCTGGCACCATCACGCCACCGCGTGAAGGTGTAATCAAACGCTGGCACTATCCGGCTGCGGATGATGAAGGCGCCGTAGTGCTGCTGAAAGGTCAGGAAATGGGACGCTTTAAACTCGGCTCTACCGTCATCAACCTGTTTGCTCCGGGCCGCGTCAAACTGGCTGAAAGCCTGGAAGCAGAAAGCAAAACCCGTCTGGGTCAACCGCTGGCGATTGCGCTGCCGGTCGCGACAGACATTTCCGACGTCATCGTCGATTAAATTGAGTGTCCTCTGTGCGTTCGATTCTCCTCCTGCTGCTGAGCTTGTGGCTCAGCAGCCCGGCCTTCGCGGCCAGCCTTCCTGACGCCAGCCAGCTCAAACAGCAGCTGGAAGAGGTAAAATCGGCCAAAAGCTCACCGTCTCAGACGGAGCAGATCCAGACGATTGAAGCCGCCCTGAACTTCCTCTCTGAACGCGATGAATCGCTGGAGCGCGCGGCGCAATATCAGCAGGTCATTGATGACTTCCCGCGTCTGGCGCGCGAACTGCGTCAGCAGATTGCTGCACTGAGTGAAAGCGGGAAAACCGTGCGCAACAACATGAGCAGCGCCGAGCTGGATCAAGAGATCCTGCAGGTCAGCAGCCAGTTGCTGGAAGAGGGTCGCCAGGCACGGCAGGAGCAGGATCGGGCGCGGGAAATCAGTGATTCGCTGTCGCAGCTGCCACAGCAGCAGACTGAAGCACGCCGGGCGATGACGGAGAGTGAACGCCGACTGCAGAGCGTCAGCAGCAGTTCGCCGCAGGGTCAGCTGCAACTGGCGGCGCGTCAGGCAGAAAGCGCCGCAAATAAAGCGCTGGTCGATGAACTTGAGCTGGCACAACTCTCCGCCAACAATCGTCAGGAACTGGCGCGGATGCGGGCTGAAGCCCACCAGCGTAAAGCGACTCAGCTCGATAACTATCTGCAGGCGCTGCGCAACCAGCTCAACGATCAGCGGCAACGTGAAGCGGAAGTCGCACTGGCCCGCACCGAGCAACTGGCGGAAAATAGTGGCGATCTGCCGCCAGAGATCAGCGATCAGTTTCGGGTTAACCGCGAACTCTCGGTTGCCCTGAATCAACAGGCGCAGCGCATGGATCTGGTGGCGTCGCAGCAGCGACTGGCCACCAACCAGATTATTCAGGTCCGTCAGGCACTCTCTACCCTGCGTGAGCAGTCGCAGTGGCTGGGTGCCTCTAATCTGTTGGGCGAAGCGCTGCGGGCGCAGGTTGCGCGTCTGCCAGAGATGCCGAAGTCACAGCAGATTGATAATGAGATGGCACAACTTCGCGTGCAGCGTCTCTATTATGAGGATTTGCTGGAGCGCCAGGATGCACTGCGTAAGGGTCGGCAGGCTGATGGTCAGCCCCTATCCGCAGATCAGAAACGTATTCTTGATGCGCAGCTACGCACGCAGCGCGAACTGCTCAATTCTTTGATCTCCGGTTGTGACACGCTGATTCTGGAGATCACCAAGCTCAAGGTCGGCAACACGCAGTTGCAGGATGCGCTGACGGAAGTCAAAGAGGCAACGCACCGCTATCTGTTCTGGACCGCCGACGTCAACCCGATTGGTTTAAGTTATCCGCTGGATCTGGCCAAGGATCTTTCCCGTCTGCTGTCGCTGGATACGCTGGGACAACTCGGCAAAGCGATGGCAATGATGTTCACCAGCCGTAACTCGGTGCTGCCGATAATTGGTGCGTTGCTGCTGGTCGGCTTCAGCATCAGTTCGCGCCGCCACTTCAATGCTTTCCTCGAACGCTCCGCAAGCAAAGTCGGCAAGGTCACCCAGGATCGTTTCCGCCTGACCATCCGTACCCTGTTCTGGTCGATTCTGGTGGCGCTGCCGCTACCGGTGTTGTGGGGTGCGCTGGGTTATGGCCTGCAGAACGCCTGGCCCTACCCTATCGCCGTAGCCATTGGTGATGGCATTACCGCCACGCTGCCGCTGCTGTGGGCATTTATGATCAGCGCCGCCTTTGCCCGTCCTAACGGACTGTTCATTGTGCATTTCCGCTGGCCGCAGAATCGGGTGGCGCGCGCTATGCGCTACTACTCGCTGAGCATCGGATTGATTGTACCGCTGATTATGTTGCTGATTGCCTTTGGCAATCTGGAAGATCGGCAGTTCTCCTCATCGCTGGGCCGTCTCTGTTTCATCCTGATCTGCGGGGCAATAAGCATTGTTACCGTGAGCCTGAAGCGTTCCGGGATTCCGCTCTACCTCGATAAAGAGGGGAATGGCGAGAATATGGTGAACCGGATGCTGTGGAACCTGATGATCGCCATGCCGCTAATGGCTGCCCTCGCCTCCGCCGTGGGTTATCTGGCTACTGCGCAGGCGCTGCTGGCGCGACTGGAGACCTCCGTCGCCATCTGGTTCCTGCTGCTGGTTATCTATCACATTATCCGGCGCTGGATGCTGATTCAGCGTCGCCGTCTCGGCTTTGATCGCGCCCGTCAGCGCCGTGCCGACATGCTGGCTAACCGTGCGCGCAGTGAAGAAGAGAAAGAGCAAGGCTCTCTGAACACTGACGCGATTGAAATTGAAGAGCCGGTGATTGATCTTGATGCGATCAGTGCACAGTCGCTACGGCTGGTGCGCTCTATCCTGATGCTGATCGCCCTGGTCTCCGTGATTGTGCTGTGGTCAGAAATCCATTCGGCTTTTGGCTTCCTGGAGAATATTCAGCTGTGGGACGTCAGTACGTCTGTGCAGGGCGTAGAGTCGATTCAGCCCATCACCCTGGGCTCGGTGCTGATCGCCATTCTGGTATTTATCATCACCACTCAACTGGTGCGTAATATGCCTGCTCTGCTTGAGCTGGCGCTGTTGCAGCATCTTAATCTGACGCCCGGAACCGGTTATGCCATCACGACCCTGACCAAATATCTGCTGCTGCTGATTGGCGGGCTGATTGGTTTTTCAATGATTGGTATTGAATGGTCGAAGCTGCAGTGGCTGGTTGCCGCGCTGGGTGTGGGATTGGGGTTTGGTTTGCAGGAGATTTTTGCTAACTTTATCTCGGGTCTGATTATCCTGTTCGAAAAGCCGATTCGTATCGGCGATACCGTGACGATCCGCGACCTGACCGGCAGCATTACGCGGATTAACACCCGAGCGACCACCATTACGGACTGGGACCGCAAAGAGATCATCGTGCCGAACAAGGCCTTCATCACCGAGCAGTTTATTAACTGGTCGCTGTCCGATTCAGTGACCCGAGTGGTACTGACCATTCCGGCTCCCGCGAAAGTGAGCAGTGAACAGGTAACCACCATTCTGATTCAGGCAGCTGAACGTTGCAGCTATGTCCTGGACACGCCGCAACCTGAAGCCTTCCTGGTCGATCTGCAGCAGGGGATTCAGTTGTTTGAACTCCGTGTGCATGCTGCTGAGATGGGACACCGTATGCCGCTGCGTCATGAGCTGCATCAGTTGATTCTGAGCGGATTTGCTCAGCATGGTATCGAGATGCCGTTCCCGCCGTTCCAGATGCGTATGGAAACGCTGGGCAAGAAGCTGCCTGCCAGCAACGGTACGCCCGCAGCCCGCGCCTACAAATCTGGCGGACTGTAATGAAAACGCCCGGCTAAGCCGGGCGTTATTTCAAGTCTGAGCCATCAGTTACTGCTTAACGAACTCTTCGCCCTGAGCGATATCTTTCTTCAGCGTATCCAGCATGCCTGACAGCGCCTGCTGTTCGAAAGCGCTGAGGGTTCCAATCGGCTTGTGCTCAGCAATCCCGTTTTTACCCAGAAGAAGCGGCTGTGAGAAGAAACGGGCATGTTCACCCTCACCTTCCACGTAAGCACACTCCACCACATTCGCCTCACCCTTCAGAGCACGAACCAGTGACAGGCCGAAACGTGCGGCCGCCTGGCCCATCGACAGCGTGGCCGATCCGCCACCCGCTTTGGCTTCCACCACTTCGGTACCGGCGTTCTGAATACGTTTGGTCAGATCCGCAACTTCCTGCTCGCTGAAGCTGACGCCTTTAACCTGCGACAGCAGCGGCAGAATGGTCACGCCAGAGTGGCCGCCAATCACCGGAACTTCTACCTGATCAGGCTGCTTTCCTTTCAACGCCGCCACAAAGGTATTGGCGCGGATGATATCCAGCGTGGTCACGCCGAACAGACGATTTTTGTCGTAGACGCCGTGCTTTTTCAGCACTTCTGCTGCAATGGCAACAGTGGTATTGACCGGATTGGTGATCACGCCAATCAATGCTTTAGGCGCCGTAGTGGCAACCTGTTCAATCAGGTTACGCACGATACCCGCGTTAACGTTAAACAGGTCAGCACGATCCATACCCGGTTTACGTGCAACACCTGCGGAAATCAGTACCACATCGGCACCCTGCAAAGCGGGTGTTGCGTCTTCTCCACTAAACCCCTCAATAGCCACTGCAGTAGGAATATGGCTGAGATCAACGGCAACGCCAGGCGTAACCGGCGCGATGTCATACAGTGAAAGTTCTGAACCTGCGGGAAGCTGGGTTTTGAGCAGAAGTGCGAGCGCCTGGCCTATGCCGCCAGCGGCACCGAGAACGGCAACTTTCATTCTTAACTCCTTATTAAGGTGGGGCAGAGATGGGCCGAAATTCTATCTGTGTCAGACCTTAATCAACTGCTCAGGCTATGATAAATATCCGCTGTTAATTCTACGTGTTTTCACACTTAATCGCCGGATTCAAAAGTTACTTATCATTGCACCTGAATGACCGACAACTTTGCCGTCGTCAGACAGAGAACGGCTACGAGCGTTTTCTGTTACTACACCACCAATAATATAACAACTTTGCAACCTTCGCCTTCCGGGGCTGTGACGGGGGTTTTGGTCTGAGCAGATTTATTTGCTATTATCGCCGCCCGCTAGCCGCCCGAACCCTGCTCATCAATCGACCGATTGCATAAAAATGCATTTAAATGCATAATCACCACTCTGCCGCAGGCGGCTGCGCGGTTATTCTCTCTATTTATTGGTAACCTATGCGAAACCCATCGAAACAAGACGATCTGATCAAGGCTTTCAAAGCCTTATTAAAAGAAGAAAAATTCAGTTCCCAGGGCGAAATTGTTCAGGCGCTTCAGGATGAGGGCTTTGAAAATATCAATCAGTCCAAAGTGTCGCGAATGCTGACCAAGTTTGGCGCAGTGCGCACCCGCAATGCCAAGATGGAGATGGTCTATTGCCTGCCCGCTGAGCTGGGTGTGCCGACAACCACAAGTCCGTTAAAAAACCTAGTACTGGATATCGACTACAACGATGCGCTGGTCGTGATTCATACCAGCCCGGGCGCAGCACAGCTGATTGCACGCCTGCTGGATTCACTGGGTAAGTCGGAAGGGATTCTTGGCACCATTGCTGGTGATGACACGATCTTTATCACCCGTGCGCGCGACTTCACGGTTAAGCAGCTGCACAGCGCAATCCTAAACCTGTTTGAACAGGAACTCTAATCGCTGACTGACGGCCTGCACTCCCGCGCCAGGTCGTCAGTTTGTTCTCTCTTCCCGCCGCCTTGCGTCACACTGCTCCGCTGCTTGATGAGTAATAAGCCAGCTTTCATGCACCTGTCCATTGGTCAGATCGCTTACTCTGCTTCACCTTTTGCGCTATTTTACACTGCTTTACATCACTGATCCGGCACCATTGCCCGGATCCAGATCAAACTCCAGTCCGATACCCCCTCTACTTTCGCACTAAACGTTAAAGTGATCTATCTCACTGTTTTTGTGATTAAAAACAGACAAAAGGCTATTTTTTATCCGTTTTTTATAACGTTAAGTTATTAAAAATAGCCATAAGGATAAAGAATCACAAAAAAACATTATTAGCCGGGTATTAATTTCTGTCGTTATTAGTTCTATACTTCTTTTCGTGATGCAAATCACACTAACTAAAAAGATAAAAATAGACGACGAGGAAATATCTATGAACGTTAAAACTACCATCGCTGCCCTGAGTATTCTCTCTGCCCTCTCATTTGGTGCTGTGGCAGCAGAATCTATCGATGCTTCTCAGGCACAGGATCTGCAGGCTGTTGGCACCATCAGTGTCAGCGGCGTATCTGGTTCACCCATGGATATTAAGCAGAAACTGAGCGACAAAGCCGATCAGCAGGGCGCAAAAGCCTATCGCGTGATTGAGGCCTATAACAACGGCAATTATCACGCTACCGCTGCACTGTACAACTAAGGCGTAACCTAATAATGCCATCAGCTCTCTGTCTGACGCGCCTTTTGCGCTCCGGAGAGCTGAAGCAAAACCTTCAGGAGAATTGCCCATGAAAATGAAATTAGTGATTGCCGCATTGAGTCTGGCATCCCTGTTTTCAGTAAGCGCCAGTGCTGCAAGCCTGGTATCTAATGAACAGGCACAGGGCCTGCAGCCAATGAATCAGACCATCAGCATTGGTGGCCGTAACGGCGACCAGACGCACATCCGTCAGGTGCTGTCAGAGAAAGCCGATGCCCAGGGCGCAAGCCACTATCGCATCATCGAAAACAACCAGGACAACACCTGGCATGTTACCGCTGAGCTTTATAAATAATTAACCGTGATGACGCCTGAATAGCGTCAGAAAATATCGACGACCCGCCTTTACGAGTAACCGCAGGTTGTTGATTGTATTGAGGATATAATCATGAATATCAAAACAACCATCGCTACAGTCAGTCTGCTTTCTGTTATGGCGTTCGGCGCATCAGCCGCACAGCTGGTAACCGGCGATCAGACTCAGAACCTGCAGCCTGCGGGCACCGTAAGCATCAGTGGAACCGCGGGTGCACCAATGGATTACCGCGCTGAGCTTTCACAGAAAGCGGATGAACAGGGTGCCAGCGCCTATAAAGTTATTGAAGCGCGCACCGGTGATAACTATCACATCACCGCACAGCTTTATAAGTAATTCCTCGTCAGATCTATGACGAACCCTTTGGCCCCGCTCGCCGGGGCCTTTTTTCATCTGACGTTTTATCTGACGTTAAAGTGCAGCCGACCTTCCAGCTCCTCTTCAGCTTCATCAAATAACAGGATAAGCGCGCCATAGCGCCGTCGCTGTCCCCTGCCCAGATTGACGAACTCAATCTCCAGCGGCATGGGTAACAGATCGCCCGTCACCACATCCCATAATCCATCCAGATCGCAGATGCGGCGTTCCTCCAGCGCAAATCGCTCGGCAAACTGGCGGAAGAAATGGGCCTGGTCGACAATTTCATTAAAATCAAAACGCTCGATTTTCATGCTGACGGCTCCCATGCTCCGTCTGCGGACGGCCTTAGCCGCCCGACTGTGTCCGCTAGCTCAAACCGCCCAGATGCAGCGCTTTGACCTCCAGATACTCTTCCATGCCGAGCACCGAACCTTCACGGCCCAGCCCCGACTCTTTCACACCACCAAATGGTGCCAGCTCGGTTGAAACTGCACATTCGTTAATGCCGATCATGCCGCTTTCCAGCGCGGCTGAAACACGGAACACCCGTTGCAGATTCTGAGTGTAAAAGTAAGCGGCGAGGCCGAATGGCGTATCGTTGGCGCGGTGAACCACGTCCTCTTCATCATCGAAGCGGAAGCAGGCGGCTACCGGACCAAAAGTCTCTTCCTGCGCGAGTTGCATACCTTCGTGCGCCTCGGTAATTACGGTCGGCTGCCAGAAGTTGCCGCCCAGCGCATGTCGCTCGCCACCCGCCAGTAATTTGCCGCCTTTGGCTACCGCATCTTTTACGTGCTGCTCAACCTTCTCCACCGCCGACGCTTCAATCAATGGTCCAACAATCACGCCTTCGTCCATGCCGTTTCCCACCTTAAGCTTGTTCACTTCGGCAGCCAGTTGCTGAGTGAAACGGTCATAGACGGCATTGTGGATGTAGAAACGGTTAACGCTGACGCACACCTGGCCCGCATTACGGAATTTGTTGGCAATCGCCCCCTGCACAGCGGCATCAATGTCGGCATCGTCGAACACGATGTACGGGGCATTCCCCCCTAACTCCATCGACACTTTTTTCATGGTTTCGGCAGCATTACGCATCAGTAGCTTGCCTACCTGGGTGGAGCCGGTGAACGAGATTTTACGCACTGCTTTGCTGGCCATGATCGCATCGCTGATGGCATGGGTATCACCCGCCACCGCGTTCAGTACACCATCCGGCACGCCCGCCTGCTTTGCCAGCGCCAGCAGGGCAAAAGCGGAGAGTGGCGTGTTATTGGCAGGTTTAATAATGCCGGTGCAGCCCGCCGCCAGGGCTGGCCCCAGTTTGCGGGTCAGCATCGCCATCGGAAAATTCCACGGCGTGATGGCAGCCACCACGCCAATCGGTTCACGGGTTGCCAGAATACGGGAACCCGGTTTTGCTGGCGGAATGATCTCACCATTGGCCCGTTTCGCCTGCTCGGCAAACCACTGAATGAAACTGGCGGCGTACTCAACTTCCCCTTCCGCCTCTTTCAGGGGCTTGCCCTGTTCGGTCGTCATCAGCTGTCCCAGCCAGCGCTTGTTTTCAATGATCAGCTGGTACCAGCGAGTGAGAATTTCAGCGCGCGCTTTTGCGGTCTGCGCCCGCCAGGCAGGAAAGGCACGCTCTGCGGCGGCGATAGCCTGTTCTGTTTCAGCTTTACCGGCTTTTGCCACCTGCGCAATCATCTCGCCGGTCGCCGGATTGGTCACGTCAAAGGTAGAGGCAGCCTGATGCCACTGGCCGTTGGCTAAATAGCCAGTCTGGAACAGTTCGCTCTCTTGCAGTGATTTCATTGATTCGCTCCTGTCAGTTTTACTCTTCCGTCTGGAGAGTATAGTTGGCAAAAGCGACAGATTTTATGATGGGCGGGGATTGCGCAGGCCGCTGCAGGTCGCAGCGGCCAGATTCAGATTTGGATGAGCGTGTTCTGGTACTTATCCAGCATCATCGCCAGTCGTTTTACCGGTTCCGTTACGCTGACAGGCGCCTCGTATTGGGCCAGTTTTTCCTGATAGACATCCAGCTCTTTCAGCAGACGCTCAAAGTAGTAACGCCGCTTGTCATCGCTGCTGGCGGAGATAACCCGGTCGGCGGTGTAACGCAGCTGCCGATGATAAGCAGAGAGATCGGCATTAACCGGCACTTCCGCATCGCGTAATCGCTGATGGCCGATGATCAGCGTCAGGGCGATGCGATATTTATTGATGTCGCCTGGGAACAGATTCAGGAGCAGAAACAGTTGCTGATAGAGCGCTGGCAGATGGTTTTCACGCCGACGCGCCTGATTGGTAGTCATGGCCGAGACGGCTGCATACATAAAGCGGTTCAGCAGTTTGCGACCGGTGCGCGCCTTTGATTTATCACGAATCAGCAGGATGACCATCATCGCCACAAAGCAGCCGATAACCTGGCCAAGCACGTTGTCGAGAAAGACGTTAAAACGGAACTGCATCGGGTTATCGAGAACCAGCACGTTGAGCGTGCCAATTAACGCCCCGAGCGTGCCGAGCTGACGCCGCTGAATAAAGATCCCACCGATAAAACCCAGCAGGCCGATTGCGATACAGAGCAGCAGTGCGCTCTGCTGCGTGCCGGGGAGAACATACATAAAGTAGAGTGCGCCCAACGGAACCGCAACGGTCATGCCGTAGAGAAAATCCTTCGCCATCATCAGCGGGTTGGGCATACGCATCGCCAGCGCGGTGATGACAGCCAGCATGACCATGCAGCCGCTGCCTGAAGTCCAGCCGGTATAGAGCCAGAACAGTGAACCCAGTGCGGTCGCAACAAAGGTACGGATTCCGTTGATCATCGCATGATGGGTTTCAGCGGAACGCGCCTGAATCACTACTTCACGCTGCAGAATCTCCTCTTCCAGCGAGGTGATTCGGCTGTTGCTTTTGATCCCTTTGAGCAACACCAGATATTCAGTAGCGGTGCCAACCCAGCTGGCCAGCGTGACCGGCGTTGTTTTGCCAGTGGCACCAATCACCCGCCGCATCACCTTCATCCGCTTATGCACCTCTTCAATGGTCGAGGCTGGCTTTTCAACCATCAACCGATACTGGGGCGGAATGTAATCAGGACGGGAATTCTGGATCAGAAAGGTTTCGGCAGCCTGCGTAATCAGCGTCAGCGACAGGGTATTGAGCATCTGCAAACGGCGGTTGCTGTTCTTCCAGCGTGACGATTCCATCATCAGCTGGCTGCGCATGCTGTTCAGTGCTGTGGTGCGGCGTACCAGGGCGCTCCAGGCTTTATCGACCTCTTCTTTGTCGCCATGAGCGACACAGAGCTGCAGCAGATGATAGTGGGCCACCAGCAGTGAATCGACTTCCGCGTCGATCACTTTTTTAATCGAACGGGGTGAGAAGATCATGTCGGCCAGAATGGCGCACAGAATACCGAGTACGATTTCACTGCAGCGTTCTACCGCATATTGTGGCACCAGAGTCAGACCACCGCTGGCATTGGCCGTCACCACAATAATTAGCGCGGTGTAACCTGCCAGTCCCAGCGCGTAGGAGTTTTCTACTTTGATCAGCGAAGAGAGCCAGACGCAGAGTCCTGCCCAGATGCAGCACAGCAGCAGCATCACGACAGGCGCACGAACGGTGGCAATCATGATAGTCAGCGCGGCGATACAGCCGATAAATGTCCCGATAATACGCAAAACACCGCGATAGCGCAGCGCCCCTGAATAGGGATCGCCACCTGCTGCAAACGCGGTACCGCCCGCCACGATCCCGGCAGTCATCACCGCCCAGCGTGGCGTTTCAAGGTTGAGATGAAAGCCGACCATCAGCGCTAACACCAGCGCAAAGGTGAGCTTTACCGGGAACCGCAGGAACTGAATCATATCGCCCTCTTAACCAAACTCACGCAGGCGATTAAACAGTCGCATCATCGGTGAAACATGCTCAGGCTGACGATCGGCCTGACCTGTAATGACCACCGTTGCCGTGGTTCCCGCCGGGAAGCGATTGCCGGGCTGCTGATCAAGCCGGATGCGGACCGGCACACGCTGCGCCAGACGAACCCATTCCAGGTTGGAATCTACCGTTGCCATCCCTTTGTTGTCGACTGAGCTGCTGCTGTTGGTCACACCCGCCGCCACGCTGTCAACGGTGCCACGCAACACAATGTTGCTGCCGAGTGGGGTCACTTCCGCACGGAAGCCCTTCTCCACGCCGTGCAGTTTGGTCTCTTCCAGGTAAGCCAGCACATAGAAAGAGTGCTGCTGCACCAGCGCCACCGCCACAGAACCACGGGTAATAAACTCGCCCTGGTAAACATTGAGGTTAGTGACCCAGCCGTCGGAAGGCGCTTTCACCGTGGTGCGCTCAAGGTCGATCGCGGCCAGATCGCGTGTCGCCACCGATTTTGCCAGCTGATGCTCACTGGTTTGCAGATCGTTGTTGGATTGCTCGATCGCCTCGCGGGACATCGCTGAGGTACCAAGCTGATTACGGCGTCCGGCTTCGCGACGTTTCTCACTCACCAGCGCCTGGTAATATTCAACATCCGCCTGTGCCTGATCGAGCGCTTTCTGATAGCGAGGCCGGTCAACCACAAACAGCGTATCGCCCTTCTTCACCAGCTGGTTGTCGTGTACCGGAACCTCGGTAATCAGGCCGGTAACGTCAGGCGAAATCGCCACCACGTCAGCAGCGAAACGCGCATCACGCGTCCAGGGTGATTCGGTATAGAACACCCAGGCGCGGAAGATGATTACCACGGCGATGATGACCAGCAGGATAGTGATCGCGTAGCGCGCGATTTTTCTTATGAGTGCTTTCACTTCAACCTCAGACTAATAAACGGGAGACAAGGTAAAACACACAGCAGTAAAGCGCTGTATTAAAAAGTGCCGGATGCCAGACAAGATCGTAGATACCGCTCGGCGTCAGCACACGTTTCACTAACCAGAACAGCATCAGTGAAATAATAAGTTCAATGAAAACGGGCGGAAAAGAGAGCCCAAACATGACAAATACCGGAAGCACACTCATCACAAATCCTTAGTTCGACCTTGCCGGGATACTTCGTTGCCTTTTCAGATGTTGCAGGAAAATCCTCTGGCAGCGCTATCCGAACCGCAGCTGGCTTAATAATAGCGTATCATCGAAGAGTATCAGGCAATGAAGAATCACCGGGAAATACCCCGGCGCGCTTATAATAACGCGCCTGACTATAAGTTTTCTACAGAATGTGATCTAAATCACTTTTAAGTCAGAGTAAACAATGGAACGACTGAAAGGCATGTCTGTCTTTGCCAGAGTAGTTGAACTGGGCTCGTTTACCGCTGCGGCGCGTCAGCTTCATCTGAGCGTCTCATCGATTAGCCAGATCGTCGCGAAACTGGAAGATGCATTGCAGGTTAAGCTGCTGAATCGCAGTACCCGCAGTATCGGGCTGACCGAAGCGGGTAAAATCTATTATCAGGGCTGCCGTCGTATGCTGGCGGAAGCGACGCAGGTGCATGAGCAGCTGTACGCGTTTAACAATACGCCGATTGGTGTACTGCGAATTGGCAGCTCCTCGACCATGGCACAGAACGTATTGGCCGGCATGACCAGCGATATGCTGCGGGAATATCCGGGACTGAGTGTGAATCTGGTCACCGGCGTTCCGGCTCCGGATCTGATTGCGGATGGTCTGGATCTGGTGATTCGGGTGGGTGCATTAAAAGACTCCAGCCTCTTTTCGCGTCGTCTTGGCGCGATGCCGATGGTGGTATGCGCCGCAAAAAGCTATCTGGCGCAGCACGGCACGCCGGAGAAGCCGGGTGACATTGATAATTTTTCCTGGCTGGAATATAGCGTTCGGCCCGACAATAATTTCGAGCTGATTGCGCCGGAAGGCTTGGTGACCCGCCTGGCACCGCAGGGACGTTTCGTGACCAATGATTCGCTGACGTTGATCCGCTGGCTGAAGTCGGGCAATGGTATCGCCTATGTGCCGATGATGTGGGTAATTGATGAGATCACCGCTGGCGAGATCGATATTCTTTTTCCGCAATATCAATCCGATCCGCGTCCGGTCTATGCGCTCTATACCGAGAAGGATAAGTTGCCGCTCAAGGTGCAGGTCTGTATCGATTATCTGACCGGCTATTTTGAACAGGTGGCCGAGCAGTATCAGCAGCACCGTAAAAGCTAACAACCCGCCAGGCGGCGGGTTGTTGGTGTCACATCAGGCGGTGCCGCCGATGGTCAGTTTGTCCAGCTTCAGGGTAGGCTGACCGACACCGACCGGCAGACTCTGGCCCTCTTTACCGCAGACGCCCACGCCTTTATCCAGCGCCAGGTCATTACCCACCATTGAGATCTGCTGCATTGCTTCAATGCCGGAGCCAATCAGCGTGGCGCCTTTAACCGGTTTGGTGATTTTGCCGTTCTCAATCAGATAAGCCTCTGAGGTTGAGAAGACAAATTTGCCGGAGGTGATATCCACCTGACCGCCACCAAAGTTCGGCGCATAGATGCCGTACTCAACGCTTTCAATTATATCCTGCGGCGATGATTTGCCTGCCAGCATATAGGTGTTAGTCATGCGCGGCATCGGCAGATGCGCATAGGATTCACGACGTCCGTTACCGGTCGGGCTGACGCCCATCAGGCGCGCGTTCAGCTTGTCCTGCATGTAGCCTTTCAGCACACCATTCTCAATTAGCATATTGTACTGACCGGGAACACCTTCATCATCCACCGCCAGTGAACCGCGCAGCCCTTCAAGGGTGCCGTCATCCACCACGGTACAGAGTTCAGACGCAACCTGCTGACCGATTTTACCGCTGAACACCGAGGTGCCACGGCGGTTGAAGTCACCTTCCAGACCGTGTCCCACCGCTTCATGCAGCAGTACGCCAGGCCAGCCCGCGCCCAGCACCACCGGCAATGCGCCAGCAGGTGCCGCCACGGCAGAGAGATTAACCAGCGCCATACGCACTGCTTCACGCGCCCAGGCGTCAGCGCGCACTTCGCCATTTTCATCTTCAAGGAAGAATGCATAACCGGTACGTGCACCGCCGCCGCTTGCGCCGCGTTCACGCTTGCCCTGATCTTCAACCTGAACGCTGATAGAGAGGCGAACCAGCGGACGAACGTCTGCCGCCAGCGTGCCGTCAGTGGCGGCAACCAGCACCTGCTCATAAACGCCGGTCAGGCTGGCATTCACTTCCTGTACACGCGGGTCAGCCGCACGGGCGACTTTATCAACGCGATGCAGCAGGGCAATTTTATCTTCACGCGTCAGGCTGCTCAGCGGATCGACCGCCGAATAGAGCGAACGGTTCATCACGGCAGAAAGGGTATGTGCCTTGCCATTTCCCTGCTCGCGGACGATGCTGCGCGCTGCTTCAGAAGAGAGACGCAGCGCATTCAATGTGATCTGGTCTGCATAGGCGAAGCCGGTTTTCTCACCACTGACCGCGCGCACGCCTACACCCTGATCGATATGGTATGAGCCATCTTTAATGATTTTGTCTTCCAGTACCCAGGATTCGTGAAAGCTGGACTGAAAATAGAGATCGGCATAATCCAGACGACGTTCTGAAAGCTGCCCTAACAGGGAAAATAGGTCCTGCTGATTAATGCCGTTAGCAGTCAGTAACTGCTCACTTACCAGGTTCAGAGTCATCGTTTCTCACTCATTATGTGCTCAGATAATCATAGCCTGCGGTAATTCCGGTACGGCGTCAAATTCACTTGTTGTCTGTTTCACGCGGTTTACGCAGCACTTCATTGATTTCCGGTTTATCCAGCGGGCCACTGATGTGATAACGCAGCAGCGATATCTTGTTCCACAGAGGTCCCAGAACTTTACTGGCGGCAAATACCGCCGCGCCAATCACCGGATTGATGGCGAAAGCAGTAGCCACACCGACCGAGGCGGATATTTCAGGGGCAACAACTGCTTCCATGTCAATCTGACGCTTCACCAGGTCGAGATTACCCTGCATCGCGATGTCCGCTTCCAGCCCATCCACCAGCAGGTTGTCAGTGCGCATCATGCCGTTTTCGATCCAGGCGGTGCCGTTAATCGAATCGAAATAGAACGAATTGGTAAAGGTGTCGCTGAAGTCGAAGCGCAGCTTGCGCAGTAGCGCATCAAAGCTCACCAGCCGCAGGATTTTCCCCGCTGTGCCGGTATTCACATCCGCAATCTGGCCTTTGCCAAAGTGGGTCTTCAGGGTACCGCTCAGCGTCTCTGCGGAGGGCTGCCAGGGCGCAGAGCGCCAGTGCAGGTCATAAGCAATATCAAATGGCGCATCGCGCAGCGGCGTGTTGACGCCAAACCAGTTGGTCGCATTATTAATATTCGGACCCTTGAGCGTGCCCTTTAGCGAGGTGCGCTGATCTTCCGGACGGTTGACCCACTCACCGTTGATTTTCAGCTGCGAACTGCCGGTATCCACTTTCCCGTTAGTAAGCGCTAACGTATCGCCTTTAGGTTGCAGCGTCGCGGATACCTGACCATATTTCTGACCCAGTACCCAGCATTCTTTACAGCGTAATTGCAGGGCGGGCCACTTGCTGAAGTTAATGTTTGTGGCTTGCTGAGGAGGCGCTTTGCCGCCTTTACCTGCATCGTTATCCCACTGAGGATTGTAGTAGAGGTAATCCAGGTTCACCTGCCACGGCGCTTTGGGCGCCATTGCCAGCGCACCACGCAGCTCTTTCGCATTGACGCTGACCTGGCTATTGCCGCCTGAACTCTGAGCCAGTGTTGCTTCAACCTCATGCCATTGCTGCCCGGCCAGCGTGACCGCAGGGCTGCGAAGAGTGATGTTACCCGGCAGCGTGACGCCACCCGTCTGGAAGTCTCTGCCGCCGCCTGACTCACGCGCGCCCGCAGAACCGCCGGCAGCCATCATCGCCATCCAGGCTTCGCCATCCAGCGCTGGCAGGTTCAGCACCATGCCGGGATGATCAGGCAGAGCAGGTGTTTTCCGGGCATCATTAAGCCAGATGCCGCGGTCAACACGCAATGTTGGCTCCAGCAACCAGCGGCTGTTAAACCGATGGTTTGCATCGACGCTTCCACTGAGATCGAAATGGTTAAGGTCGCCGCTGGCCTGAATGGCGACTGGCATCGCCTCACCGGCTTTCTTGTCGAGCGGCGAAGGTAAGTGACTACTTACTTCTTTGGCATTGCCGTTCAGCACTACGTCATAACGCGCCCCGCCATGATGGGGCAGCGTGAGATTAACATCACCCTGCCAGGGAAAATGCCCGCCCAGCTGTTTGCTGACGGCTGCCGGGACCTCGCTGATTTTCGCGGGTTGCCAGTCGCCCTGAAGTTTGACGTTAACGCCAAAGTTGTCCGGATTCTCTTTGGTGCTGAAACGGACGCCCATCGGCTGACCGAACCAGTTCGCCCGCAGATCCTCACTGGCCAGATTGCCGTTGTCGTAACGGAAGCGGCCTGAGAGGTTGTTGATCGTGGTTTTTAACGGTTTGATAAACAGCGAATTATTGTTCAGGTCGACATTGCCACGGGCATGTACCTGCTGACCATCCAGCGGAATATCCAGATTCAGGTGACCACCGACGCGGCCTTTGATTTCCAGCTGCTCCAGCGCTGCACCCAGTGAAGGTTTCAGCGGCGACTGGTCGAAATAGTCTGCGATCTGCTGGCCTTCACCACTGATATCGCCATCGATAATCAATTTTTCTTTCAGGTAGTCCGGGATCACCGCCGTGACGTTACGCGCGTCCACCTCGCCCAGTCGGGCGATTGGCGCTTTCATCCACAGACCGTCGTTCAGGAAGTTGAGGTCGATATCGAGATTGCTTAACGCCGGCCACTTGGGCTGAAACTCATAAGTCGCCTGGCGAAGCGGCACCCAGACCTGGAACATGCCATCATTGTGCTTGAACGGGAACAGCGCCGGGTTACCGGCAAACAGCAGCGTGGCGTTGTCCACCTTGCCACCCTTCACTGCCCCACTCAGATAGTGCGTCAGGCTGTTACCCATCAGCGGCACAGGGAAGTAGCGCCAGGCATCGCCCGCATCGGTAAGCCGGATACCGGCCAGAATATCCAGACGGGGTTCACCGCCACTATTCTGCTGGTAGCTGAAGTCGCCGCGCGCCCAGAGCGAGCGAGCTTCGAGGTCAAGATTTTCGCCTGCCAGCGTGAGGCCATGTTCATCATTCAGCCAGCGCATCGCACCAGTCACCCGCTTAATCTCTAACGGAGCCTGGAACATATCGCCATAGGGAACGGTCGCCGCGCCCATATCCACACTAACCTGACCATTGCTCAGGCTGCCGCGCGCTTCCCCGCTTAAATGGCTGATGCCGGGCAACAGTTTCCAGTGCTGCCAGCTGAAATCACGCCACTTCACCTGTACGCGGGTTTTTTCAGGCTGCTGTAAGGGAATATCCAGCGCCAGGCCATCGATGGTGCCCTGTGGCTGCAGCGTCTGCCAGTTTTCAAACAGCGCCGGAGAGAGCGGCGCAAACAGCGGAATGATCGGCGCAATATGACTCAGCACCAGCTGTGTGGCGCGAACCCGCACTTCCTGCTGACCATCCGGTCCCAGCATCTGCTTATCTTCAGGGCGCCATAACAGAGAGAAGTGACCGGCGGGCCAGGACTGGCCGTCGGTGCTGAGCCGGGTCTGCGGCACATTGACCACCCAGCCATTCTGGAAACGTGAGAGGTGCGCGGTCAGTCCATCGACCTCGATGCGATGTCGTCCGGTCTCACCCTGCCAACTGGCTCCGCCCTTGCGCAGCAGCAGATCACCGGCATAGATGTCGCCATCACGCAGGTTGACCCAGGCTGCCAGGCTGAAGCGGGCGCTGTCCAGACGGGTATTGTCGCGCACCCAACGGCCCAGCCACGGACGCATGTCGACGTCGTCGGCCTGCATCCAGATGCGGCCATCATTGAGTAAACCGTTGCTGTCGTTGAGATCGAGTCGTACCTGTACTACGCCGTGCTGGCCGGTAAAGCTCGACAGACTGACTTCGCCTTCGGCCCTGTGCCGGTTATCTTCATTGACCCAGGTGAGTCGCGGTATCGCCAGCTCAGCATGCTGGCCGGATGGGGTGCGGAAACGGATGGTGCTGTCACGCAGGTCGAAGTGGTCAAACTGCCGCAGGAAGAGTTCGTTAATCTGCGCCGGACGGAAGCTGTTTTTCTCTTTGTCGTTGTCGAGTAAAGGACGATTAGTGTCGAGATGCAGCTGCCAGAATGTCAGGTCGCGGAACTGCCAGCGCCAGTGAAGCAGGGATTGCCAGACGTCGAGCGCCAGATTGATGCGATTGATCGTGAGTTTGCCGCTCTCATGCAGATCGACGCTGAGATCGCGAACCTGCAGGGTTGGGCCAAAATTCTCCCATTTGCCCTCTAACTGGCTGGCGTTGACCGGCACTCCGCTGCGATCGGAGATGAATTGCAGAAGGTTGCTGCGATAGCTGTCGAGATGCGGCATCACCAGACGCAATCCGCTGACCAGCAGCGCGACAATCACGATGATTGCCGCGACCAGCAGTAACAAAACCCTCGGCAACTGCCTCACTCACGCCTCTCCTTGTGTTCCGTAAACGACGGATAGTTGGTTCTTATACCCGACCGTCTTCAGATAAAAGCGTTAAAACGCGCATTTTATCCCAAACAAGGGCGATTTTTCAGCCCGATATCCGAAGAAACCGGTGACGGGCTGGCGTTACATCATCACCACGTCGAACTGCTCCTGAGTGTAGAGCGCTTCGACATGAACTTTAACCTGCTTGCCGACAAAGATTTCTACTTCAGCCAGGGCATGAGACTCATCGGTTTTTAACGCCTCACCGACCGTCGGTGAAACATAGACCAGAAAACGGTCAGAATCATAGGCGTGGTGAACCCGGACAATCTCGCGCATGATTTCATAGCAGACCGTTTCAACCGTTTTTAGCGTGCCGCGCCCTTTGCAGACCGGGCAATCCTGACACAGTACGTGCTCAATGCTTTCACGGGTACGCTTACGCGTCATCTCCACCAGACCCAGCGCCGAGAAACCATTAATACCGGTTTTGACCCGATCTTTACTGAGCGCGCTTTCCAGCGAATGCAGCACGCGACGCCGATGATCTTCATTGCTCATATCGATGAAGTCGATGATGATGATGCCCCCCAGATTACGCAGTCGCAGCTGACGTGCAATCGCCTGAGTGGCCTCAACATTGGTATTAAAGATCGTCTCATCCAGATTGCGATGACCGACAAACGCACCGGTGTTGATATCAATGGTGGTCATCGCTTCGGTCTGATCGATGATCAGATATCCGCCTGACTTTAGTTCAACTTTGCGATCCAGCGAGCGCTGAATCTCATTTTCGACGTCAAACAGGTCGAAAATAGGCTGTTTGCCGTTGTAAAGCTCCAGCTTACCGGCCATTTCCGGGATGTATTCACCGGTAAATTCCACCAGCATATCGCAGGTCAGACGCGAGTCGACCCGGATACGATCCAGTGCGGCACCCGCAAAATCACGCAGAATACGCTGGGCCAGCGCCAGCTCGCCGTAGAGCAGGCAGCGGGTCTGGTTACGCTTTTTACGTTCGCTGACTTTGGTCCAGAGACGTTTGAGAAAAGCAGCGTCCTGCGCCAGCTCCTCTTCTCCGATCCCTTCTGCGGCGGTGCGGATAATAAAGCCACCGAGGTCGTCGCAGTAGTCAGCCACCACCGCTTTAAGCCGATCGCGCTCTTTCTCACTCTCGATACGCTGTGAGACACCGACGTGCGATGCGCCAGGCATAAAGACCAGGTAACGTGAAGGCAGGGTAATGTCCGTGGTCAGTCGGGCGCCTTTGGTGCCCAGCGGATCCTTGACAACCTGAACGACCAGATCCTGTCCCTGACGCACCAGCTCGGCGATATCGCGCACGATGAAGTTTTTCTTTTCGTCACCCGCCACACATTCAGTATGCGGCATGATGTCAGAAGCGTGCAGAAAGGCCGCTTTTTCCAGACCAATATCGACGAAGGCGGCCTGCATGCCGGGCAGAACACGGCTAACCCGCCCTTTGTAAATATTGCCAACAATGCCGCGCCGCGCTTCACGCTCAATATGTATTTCCTGAAGGATGCCGCCGTCGATATAGGCAACACGGGTTTCAGAAGGCGTGACGTTAACCAGTAATTCAGCCGTCATGTTGACCTCTTACAGCACGCAGTGACTGGAAGTGGCTGATCAGCTCCGCTGTCTCAACCAGAGGTAATCCGACCACTGCATGGTAGCTTCCATTAATTTTGCGGACAAAGTTTCCTCCCCTGCCCTGAATACCATATGCACCCGCTTTATCCATCGGTTCGCCGGTAGCGATATAGTCGTCGATGTCGGTCTCAGTTAAGGTGCGGAATGTCACATCAGTGGTCACGACGCAATCCAGCGCCTGCTGGTTGTCGGCCAGCGCCACCGCTGTCATTACCTGATGTGTATGACCGGAGAGTTTGCGCAGCATCGCGTGGGCGTGGGCGGCATCGCGTGGTTTTTCCAGCACTTCGCCATTCAGCACCACAATAGTATCTGCGCCCAGCACCGGCAGATCATGCAAGGCCAGTTTGACACCCGCCTGCGCTTTGTCATTCGCCAGACGGCGGACATAGCTCTCCGCCGCTTCATTCGGCTGACGTTGCTCTTCAACGTCAGTCACGATGCGCTCAAAGGTCAGGCCAAGTTGAGTTAACAGCTCACGGCGACGCGGTGAACCGGAAGCAAGATAGAGGGTTACCATAAATTTCCTTATTGAACAGCGAACTGACGACGAATTTTTCTCATTAATAAGAATAGCCAGGGCCAGAGAATACCGTCGACGACACTGCTCCAGAAAATTTCAGGTCGGAATGAAACGTTGATTACCAGGAATTCTGCCCAGAAGACAATCACATCCATCGCCAGTGACAGCACCATAACCATTAACGCTTGCTGCCACAACGCTAAGTTGCGGAATAACTGGAACTTAAAGGCAATCAGGTAGGCAATAATACTGAGCGCCAGTGCACGTACGCCAAGTGTGGAACCGGCGATCAGATCCATGATGGCACCCAGCACGAATCCGGTACCGACATTTACCCGATGCGGTAGTGCGAGCACCCAATAGATAAGGATCAGCAGAAGCCACGAGGGCCGGAACATATAAATTTCTTCCGGCCAGGGCATGATCTGCAGGACTAACGCAACCAGGAAAGAGAGCCAGATGACCCAACGTCCCTGGCTACGATATCGACTCAAGGCTGGCCCCCGCGTGAACGCGAGGTGCTGCTCTGTCCGCTACTGCTACTGGCTGACGGTGCAGGCGGTCCCATCTGAGCGGCAGGCGCTGGCGGGCCCATTTCACCGGCAGGCGGTAAGACCTGCGGCATCATCTGCATCAGACGCTCGTTCGCGACGCGGTGGACTTCATCCTGCGGCAGTGGCATATCACCATTGCGATCGGCACCCCAAAGCAGCAGCAGGTAACGCAGACGCTGCAGACCGGCGGTCGGATGCGCCTGAATCACCGTGTACGCGCGCTGGGTATCCACTTTCACAGAGGAGACCACGCCCACCGGATAGCCTTCAGGGAAACGACCACCAATACCAGAGGTCACCAGCACATCGCCGACACGAATATCCGTATTACCCGGCAGATGCTCAAGCTGGAGATCTTCAGTACAGCCGTTACCTGCGGCAATCACACGAATGTCATTACGCAGCACCTGAATCGGCAGGGCATGTGACGCATCACAGATCAGCAGAACGCGGCTGGTGAGTTGTCCGACGGCGATGACCTGACCCACCACACCTTTATCACTGATGACCGGCTGACCTTCATAGACACCGTTAACGCTGCCTTTGTCGATCACAACCTGGTCGGTGTAAGGATCGGTGCCGGTGGAGATCACCTGTGTCACCATCTTTTGCTCATCCTGACGCAGCGGTGAACCCAGCAGTTCACGCAGACGTGCGTTTTCCTGCTTATATTGCCCCAGCATTAGCAGGTTACTGTTTTTCAGGAAGAGTTCACGACGTAACGCTTTGTTTTCCAGCTCCAGTTGCTGACGCGACGCCAGCGACTCAGACACGCCATCCAGCAGCTGACGTGGCCCATTGGCCAGGAAGTAAAACGGGCTGACCGACGTATCCAGATAGTTGCGTATTTGGGTAAAAGAACCCACACGGCTGTCGGCAATGATGATGGCTATCGCCACAATTACCGCCAGAAAAAGACGCAACTGCAGGGAAGGCCCCCTGCTAAAAATCGGCTTCATATAATCTGCGTGATCCTCGACAACAGGAGAGGAAGCGACGGCAAAACACCGTGCTTCCCTGGGCTGAACGCACTGTACCGGCACAGATATCGCCGGTTCACATGCCACTGCCTCGCATGATCATTGCGCTCTCAGCCGGTTGAGGCAATTATTCTTCGCTGAACAAATCGCCGCCATGCATGTCGATCATTTCCAGCGCCTTACCGCCACCGCGAGCCACACAGGTCAGTGGATCTTCAGCAACCACAACAGGAATACCTGTCTCTTCCATCAGCAGGCGATCCAGGTTGCGCAGTAACGCACCCCCACCGGTCAGCACCATGCCGCGCTCTGAGATATCAGAAGCCAGCTCTGGCGGACACTGCTCAAGGGCAACCATCACCGCGCTAACGATGCCGGTTAACGGCTCCTGCAGCGCTTCCAGAATTTCGTTGGAGTTCAGCGTGAAGCCACGCGGTACACCTTCCGCCAGGTTACGGCCACGGACTTCAATTTCACGGACTTCGTCACCCGGATAGGCTGAACCGATCTCATGCTTGATACGTTCTGCAGTCGCTTCACCAATCAGTGAACCGTAGTTACGACGCACATAATTAATAATAGCTTCATCAAAGCGATCGCCACCAATACGTACAGATGAAGAGTAGACCACACCGTTAAGGGAGATCACGGCCACTTCTGTCGTACCGCCACCGATATCGACGACCATGGAACCGGTCGCTTCAGAAACAGGCAGGCCTGCACCAATGGCAGCAGCCATCGGCTCTTCAATCAGGAAGACTTCACGCGCGCCTGCGCCCTGAGCGGATTCACGAATCGCACGGCGTTCTACCTGCGTAGCCCCGACGGGTACGCAGACCAGCACTCGTGGGCTGGGACGCATAAAGCTGTTGCTGTGAACCTGCTTAATGAAGTGTTGCAGCATCTTTTCGGTCACGAAGAAGTCAGCGATAACGCCATCTTTCATCGGACGGATAGCTGCAATGTTGCCTGGCGTACGGCCGAGCATCTGTTTGGCTTCATGACCCACGGCCGCGACACTTTTCGGCGAACCGGCACGGTCCTGACGAATAGCAACCACGGAAGGCTCGTTCAGCACGATGCCCTGTCCTTTTACGTAAATCAGGGTATTCGCGGTACCCAGGTCAATGGACAAGTCGTTGGAAAACATGCCACGAAATTTTTTAAACATCTAAGGGATAATCCTGCAAGCTGGGGGCGGAAAATAAAATCCGCTTACTTTACCAACCACACGAAGCTGCCACAAGGCGCAAAAACGTTCTGCTTCGGTGAAAAAAGACGCCTGATTGCGTTTAAGTCATCTGAACCGGCAATCCGCAACGGCAGAATGGCGACCAGACGCCATCAGCACTGCATTTCATGCGATTTCCCTTCGCCCTGCCCGACATAAAATCTAACATTTCCGGCAGCAGACTTAGTGGTTCAGATGCGGCTAAACATTAAAAAAAACCGCAAATTTCCGTCAGTCCGACGGCAATTCATTAAATACGGTAACGTTGTGAATACTTCTTCACGTTACTGTTAACCGGAAGCGAAGGGGCAAAAAAATCGCCCTGCCCACCTGCGACACCCAGCGCGACTAATGTCTGCCACTCCGCTTTTGTGCGGACTCCGGTAGCAAACACCTGAATGCCTGTGCACTTACAGACTTCCAGCAGACTCTGCACGAACAGCTGATTTTCGGTCCGACGCTCAATGTTGCGCACCAGACCGGCATCAAGTTTGATTAGTTCCAGCGGTAACTGTCGTATATAGGCACTGCTGACCACAGTCAGACCAGCCTGATTTACCGCAACCCGACAGCCAAACGCTTTAAGAGCGCGGAATACTGGCGCTAAACGGTTGATGTGTTGACAAACATCTGCCTCGGCAAGTTCAAATAAAAATCGTTTTCTTTGTGATTTAGGGCACTGCAGAAGCATGTTTTGCAGCCAGAGTACAAATGAACGCTTCAGAAGCGAGGTCATTGTCACCGGGATGACCAGCGTCTCTTCCGGCCAGAGCTCAGAAAGTGCGGCAATCCGTGTCATCAGTTGGCGGTCCCAGGCATCCGCCATACCGAGTTGCTGAACCAGCGGCATGTACTCTGCCGCCAGCACCTCTTTGTCGCCATCGAAGATGCGGGTCAGCATCACCCGGTGCTGTACCTTACCCTCAATATTGACGGTGGGTTTATGGTAGAGCCGGGGACCGCCCCGGCTGAGCGTGTTCTCCAGCAGGGTTCGCCAGCGCACACTTCCCCGCCCGGCGTCCTGAGGATTTCCGGCACCATTGGTCCAGTTGTTGCCACCCAGCAGTGCTGCACGTCGGGTGGCCATTTCGGCATTGTCCATCACCTGCGGCACGGTCTGTCCGCTGTGCCAGGCGCTGATACCAATATGGATTAGATCATCGCGATTCACCATGCGCATCGGCGGCAGAGAATCGACGGCATTAATCAGCTGATCGGCAATGCTGTTTGCCTCTTTGAGGCTGCGATGCGGCAGCAACACGGCAAAATCGCTGCGGAAGTAGCGTGCCAGCAAGGCGCCGGGATAGCGCAGCACAAAGGTGGAGAGCATGTTGACGAAATTAAACAGATATTCCTCCACCAGCCCCGGCTCCAGCGAATCCTTCAGCGTGTCCAGATCGGGCAGGCGCACCATCATCACCACACCGTGAGTGCCGACATCCTCCTGATCCTCCAGCAAGGTGGCGAGCTGGTTATCAAAGAAGAGCCGGTTATTGAGGCCAGTGCGGCCATCCTGCGCGGCAAAGGTGCGGATCAGGGTGTCGATTCGCAGACGCTGTTCGCCCGCTGCCTGCAAATCCTCCAGCAACACATCCATCGCGCGGCTCGCCCTGGGTGGCCACTCATCCACACCCCGTTTCGGCACGACTCCACGCTCACCGTTGATAATCGCCTCTGCCCGAACTTCAAGGTGTTCCATGCCACGCCACTGACGACTGAGCCAGCGATGCATCATCAGCAACACCAGATTCATTACCAGCATGACGGTAAAAAGGATGCCCAGCGTGTAGGTTCCGGTGATGGACCGCAGCCAGGTTTTGGCAGGATCCAGGGTAACGACCCGCAGTTGCAAACCGGTCTGATGCATCAAAGGCACATCGACCTGGAGATAACGATTGGGCTCGTCTTCCAGCATCTGATTTTCGTGTCGGGAGAGGGTAAGGAAAGTCTGTCTGCCGTTGTGAAGGGAAATCTGCTCAGCATTCATGACCGGCATTATACGCGTGAGCCAGTTATGCAGCTCTGCCGGCGTCTCGGTAAACATCGCCTGATCGACCTCAGTCGCCAGTACCTGCGCCCGATGTTCAACCCGCTGATGACTGAACCAGAAAACACTGAATGCGCAGCCAGCCAGCATCAATGACATTGCCAGCAAGCTTAAAAAGGTAATAAACGCAGATAATTTTGTGGTTAATCGCATCCCTGTGCCTGTATTACTGCGGTGATAACCGGATCACCCAACCTTGTACCGTCAGCCTGACGAAAACACGAGCAAAATAGCATAATTTGCCGCTGCCGACAGCGCCCGGACTTATGAAGCCGAAGTATATCCCTGAGATATCATCGCTGACGCTGATCCCGGCACTTTTCGGTGCATTCTCATCGCACCGAGCAGCCAGGAAATTTCACATTTTCACGGCGAAACTGGCTGATATCAGCGATAGTCATCATGCTGGATGATGACATCCTGTCTGGAGAAGCCCAATGAAACGCATACCCTACCTGACCGAAGCCGACGTAACGCCGGAAAGCATCTTTAATATGAAGCGCCGCCAGGTGCTGAAAACGCTGGGACTGAGCGCTGCGGCGATGGGTATGCCGGGCGTGGCCAATGCCGATATTCTCAGCTGGTTCAAAGGCAACGACCGCCCACCCGCGCCAGCAGGCCGGGCGCTGGACTTTACCAAACCGGCGCAATATCAGGCCGATCTGACCTTAACGCCTGAGGATAAAGTCTCCGGCTATAACAACTTCTATGAGTTCGGACTGGATAAGGCCGATCCGGCTGCCAATGCGGGTACGTTAAAAACCGAACCCTGGAAACTGACCATTGATGGTGAAGTGGCTAAGCCCGTGACGCTGGATATGGATGACATCTTTAAACGGTTTGCCATGGAGCAGCGGATCTATCGCATGCGCTGCGTGGAAGCCTGGTCAATGGTGGTACCCTGGATAGGCTTTGAGCTGAATAAGCTTCTCTCGCTGGCGGAACCCACCAGCAAAGCGCGCTTTGTCGCCTTCCAGACGCTGTACGATCCGGAGCAGATGCCGGGGCAGAAGGATCGCTTTATTGGCGGCGGACTCAACTATCCCTATGTAGAAGGTCTGCGTATGGATGAAGCGATGCATCCGCTGACGATACTGACTACCGGCGTCTATGGTAAAGCGCTGCCGCCGCAGAATGGTGCGCCGATTCGTCTGACCGTGCCGTGGAAATATGGCTTCAAAGGCATTAAGTCGATCGTCAAAATCACGCTGACCGATAAACAGCCGCCAACCACCTGGAACCAGATTGCTGCCGACGAGTATGGCTTTTATGCCAATGTGAATCCGCACGTCAATCACCCACGCTGGTCGCAGGCGACAGAGCGGTTTATTGGCCCTGGCGGCACTCTTAAGGTTGAACGTCAGCCAACGCTGCTATTTAACGGCTATGCAGAACAGGTGGCGTCGCTCTACCGTGGCATGGATTTACGGGAGAATTACTAAGTGGTCCGCCTGTCGATAAAACAGATCACCTGGCTCAAGGTGATTCTGCATCTGGCGGCCCTGTTGCCGCTGGTTTATCTGATTCTTGCCGCGATGCAGGGTGGCCTGAGTGCGGATCCGGCAAAAGATATTCAGCACTTTACCGGCCGTATGGCGCTGAAACTGCTGCTGGGTACTCTGCTGGTCTCACCGCTGGCACGTTACGGCAGGCAGCCGCTTCTCATCCGCACCCGTCGTCTGCTCGGTGTCTGGACGTTTGTCTGGGCTTCCATTCATCTTCTGAGCTATTACCTGCTGGAGCTGGGTGCTGATAACCTGCGTCTGCTGGGCAGCGAGCTGATCTCCCGTCCCTATCTGACGCTGGGGATTATCAGCTGGCTGATATTACTGGCCCTGGCGGTAACCTCTTTCCAGCGCGCTCAGCGTAAGCTCGGTAAGCGCTGGCAAACCCTGCACAACGCGGTCTATCTTGTCGCGATCCTGGTGCCGATTCACTATATCTGGTCAGTGAAAATCCTGTCACCCCAGCCACTTATCTATGCACTACTTGCTGCGATACTGTTAGCCTGGCGTTACAAAAAATTTCTTAAATGGTGGCCCCGCTAGCGCTTCGCCCGTTGTTTTCTTCTGCTGTTTTCTGATAAAAGATGTGGCCCGCAGGCCACATCCGATCATCTTCGCAGATAAGACCAGTATTTTGCTGCGAAATGACACGAAACGGATATAATGCCCGGCTTTATTGCTCGTCGGGTCTTCTTTTTCATCCTGAAAGGTGACAAATCAAGATTCGCAAGGTATTTTACGCGATGCCTCAATGATTGCGGGAGATGGCAGCAAGATGGCGCATAAATTACATATTCTGCTTTTAAACGGGCCCAACCTTAACCTGTTGGGAATACGTGAACCTGAGAAGTATGGTCATACCACGCTGCGTCAGATCGTGGACGATTTGACGCGTCAGGCAGACCAGTTGAATGTGGAGTTGAGCCACCTGCAGACCAATGCTGAATTTCAGCTGATTGATCGCATTCATGAGGCCAAAGGCAATGTGGATTACATCATCATTAATCCTGCCGCGTTTACCCATACCAGTGTCGCACTACGTGATGCCCTGCTGGCGGTAGAAATACCGTTTATCGAGGTTCATCTCTCTAATGTGCATGCCCGCGAGCCCTTCCGCCATCACTCCTATCTTTCTGATGTTTCTGCTGGCGTGATCTGTGGGCTTGGCGCTGACGGCTACACATGGGCTTTACAAACGGCAGTAAAACGCCTGTCTCAATCTAATTAATCAAACTGAGTACGGAACCCCACTCATGGATATTCGTAAAATTAAAAAACTGATCGAACTGGTTGAAGAATCTGGCATTTCTGAGCTGGAAATCTCCGAAGGTGAAGAGTCCGTTCGCATCAGCCGTGCACCTGTAAATACAGGTTACCCGATGATGCAGCAGGCTTACGCTGCGCCAGCTCCACAGCCCGCTCTGGCGACAGCGGTTGCCCCTGTAGCAGCGGTTGCCGAAGCGGCACCGGCTGAGATCAGCGGTCACATCGTGCGTTCACCGATGGTAGGTACCTTCTACCGTACGCCGAGCCCGGATGCGAAAGCCTTTGTGGAAGTCGGCCAGAAAGTGAATGCTGGCGATACACTGTGCATCGTCGAAGCCATGAAAATGATGAACCAGATCGAAGCGGACAAATCAGGCGTGGTGAAAGCTATCCTGGTTGAAAGCGGTCAGCCGGTCGAATTTGACGAGCCACTGGTTATCATCGAGTAACGGGGCAGATCATGCTGGATAAAATTGTTATTGCTAACCGTGGTGAGATCGCACTGCGCATTCTGCGTGCCTGTAAAGAACTGGGCATCAAGACTGTCGCGGTACACTCAAGCGCGGATCGTGACCTGAAGCACGTGCTGCTGGCAGACGAAACCGTCTGCATCGGCCCGGCGCAGTCAGTTAAAAGTTACCTTAATATCCCGGCGCTGATCTCTGCTGCAGAGATCACCGGCGCGGTGGCGATTCACCCTGGCTACGGCTTCCTCTCTGAGAATGCCGATTTTGCTGAGCAGGTTGAACGCTCTGGTTTTATCTTCATCGGCCCGAAAGCAGATACCATTCGCCTGATGGGCGACAAGGTTTCAGCAATCAATGCGATGAAGAAAGCAGGCGTTCCGACCGTACCGGGTTCTGACGGTTCGCTGACTGATGATATGGAAAAAAACCGTGCCTTTGCTAAGCGCATTGGTTATCCGGTCATCATCAAAGCGTCTGGCGGCGGCGGCGGTCGTGGTATGCGCGTGGTGCGCGGCGACAAAGATTTGGAAGAATCCATCAACATGACGAAAGCGGAAGCCAAAGCGGCTTTCAACAACGACATGGTGTACATGGAGAAGTATCTGGAGAATCCGCGCCACATCGAGATTCAGGTACTGGCTGACGGTCAGGGCAACGCTATCTATCTGGGCGAACGTGACTGCTCCATGCAGCGTCGTCACCAGAAAGTTGTCGAAGAAGCGCCAGGCCCAGGCATCACCGAAGAGCAGCGTCGCTTTATCGGCAATCGCTGTTCCCAGGCCTGTATTGAAATTGGCTATCGCGGCGCAGGCACCTTTGAGTTCCTGTATGAAAACGGTGAGTTCTACTTCATTGAGATGAACACCCGTATTCAGGTAGAACACCCAGTGACCGAGATGATCACCGGTGTCGACCTGATCAAAGAGCAGCTGCGCATTGCTGCGGGCCAGCCTCTGTCGATCAAACAGGAAGATGTGATCATCCGCGGACACGCGGTCGAGTGCCGTATCAACGCCGAAGATCCGGTGACCTTCCTGCCAAGCCCGGGTAAAATCACCCGCTTCCACGCGCCTGGCGGTTTTGGCGTGCGCTGGGAGTCGCACATTTACTCAGGCTACACCGTGCCGCCTTATTATGATTCCATGATCGGTAAACTGATCACCTATGGCGAATCGCGCGACGTGGCTATCGCCCGCATGAAAAATGCGCTGGCGGAACTGATCATCGACGGTATCAAAACCAACGTTGAACTGCAGATGAAAATCATGTCCGATGAAAACTTCCAGCATGGTGGAACCAATATCCACTATCTGGAGAAAAAACTCGGCTTGCACGAGAAGTAATCGCAACGCTGAGTAGTCAGAGGCCGGTTAATCCGGCCTTTTTCTTTTGCCGCTGGCGTTAAGGTTGAATCATGGACGCTCGTTTTATACAGGCTCATAAAGAAGCGCGCTGGTCGCTCTATCTCACCCTGCTCTGGCTTGCTGCCTGGGGGCTTTCCGCCTGGCTGGGTGGCAGTGAAATTGGTATTACCGGCTTGCCGCACTGGTTTGAACTCTCCTGCCTGTTTGCTCCCCTGTTGTTCATTTTCCTGTGCTGGATGATGGTGCGTGTCATTTTCCGCGATATGCCGCTGGAGGATAAAAGTGAACAGTGAAATTATCCTGCCGTTGCTGATTTATCTGGTGGTGATTGCCGCACTGTCGGTATTTGCCGTCCGTAAAAGGCGTGAAGGCAGCTTCCTGACTGAATATTTCCTTGGCAGCCGCTCCATGGGCGGGTTTGTGCTGGCGATGACGCTCACTACCACCTATATCAGCGCCAGCTCGTTTATCGGTGGCCCCGGTGCCGCCTACAAATATGGGCTGGGATGGGTGTTGCTGGCGATGGTGCAGGTGCCCGCCGTCTGGCTCTCGCTGGGTGTGCTGGGGAAAAAGTTTGCCATTCTGGCGCGTAAGCATAATGCGGTGACGCTGAATGACATGCTCTATGCCCGTTATCAGAGCCCGCTGCTGATTTGGCTGGCGAGTCTGAGCCTGCTGATTGCCTTTATCGGTGCCATGACGGTACAGTTTATTGGCGGTGCGCGGCTGCTCGAAACTGCCGCAGGTATCCCCTATGACACCGGTCTGCTGATTTTTGGCGGCACTATCGCGCTCTACACCGCTTTCGGTGGATTCCGTGCCAGCGTGCTCAATGACGCGATGCAGGGCATCGTGATGCTGATTGGCACCTTTCTGCTGCTGTTCGCGGTGATTCATCAGGCTGGCGGCCTGAGCACAGCTGTGCAGAAACTGCATGACATTGACCCTGCCTTGCTGTCGCCTCAGGGGCCGGGCGAGATTATTACGCCGACCTTCCTCAGTTCGTTTGTCGTACTGGTCTGCTTTGGGGTAATAGGCTTGCCACATACTGCGGTGCGCTGCATCTCCTATAAAGACAGCAAAGCCGTTCATCGGGCCATCATTCTGGGCACCATCGTGGTGGTGTTTCTGATGCTGGGCATGCATCTGGCCGGAGCGCTGGGCCGGGCGATACTACCGAATCTGACCGTGCCGGATAGCGTTATTCCGACCCTGATGATTACTGTTCTGCCACCGTTAGCTGCCGGACTGTTCCTGGCGGCCCCGATGGCCGCGATTATGTCGACCATCAATGCCCAGCTGTTACAGGCTTCGGCTACGCTAATCAAAGATCTCTATCTGCGAGTCGCCCCGCAACAGCTGGAAAATGAGACGCGACTGCGGCTGTTATCTGGGACCATTACCTTCGCACTGGGTATCCTGCTGCTGATTGCGGCATGGAATCCGCCCGATATGATTATCTGGCTCAACCTGCTGGCATTTGGCGGCCTTGAGGCGGTTTTCCTCTGGCCGCTGGTACTGGGCCTCTACTGGGAACGCGCCAATGCCGCAGGGGCCATCACCGGCATGGTGGTGGGTGGAGGCTGCTACGCTTTTATGGCGAGCCTTAACCTGCAGATTCTGGGTTTTCACCCCATCGTGCCCTCACTGCTTTTGAGCCTGCTGGCATTTTTAGTAGGCAACCTGTTTGGACGCGCGCCGCAAGCGGTCGACGCGCCGCAACACTGACGGAAAGAAAGAGAGACGTTATGCCGTGGATTCAAATCAAAATTAACAGCTCAGGTGCACATGCGGAGACGCTGAGCGATGCGCTAACGGACATCGGTGCGGTTTCAGTGACCTTTCAGGATACCAACGACACGCCGGTGTATGAGCCGCTGCCAGGTGAAACTCGCCTGTGGGGCGATACCGATGTCATCGGCCTGTTCGATGCAGAAACTGACATGGCCGTCATTACCGCCGAACTGGAGCAGCATCCGCTGCTGGGCGTTGGTTTTCGTCACCGGATCGAACAGATCGAAGATAAAGACTGGGAGCGCGAATGGATGGAAAACTTCCACCCGATGCGCTTCGGTGAGCGTCTCTGGATCTGTCCGAGCTGGCGTGATGTGCCGGAGCCCGATGCCGTCAACGTGATGCTTGATCCGGGCCTGGCGTTTGGAACCGGCACCCATCCCACCACCTCACTCTGCCTCACCTGGCTCGACGGGCTGGATCTGGAAGGCAAAACGGTGATCGATTTCGGCTGTGGCTCGGGGATTCTGGCGATCGCCGCGCTTAAACTCGGCGCATCGCAGGCGATCGGCATTGATATCGATCCGCAGGCCATTCAGGCCAGCCGGGATAATGCTGAGCGCAATGGTGTCTCCGATCGCCTGTCGCTCTACCTGCCCCACCAGCAACCGGACAATCTGCAGGCTGATGTGGTGGTTGCTAATATTCTGGCCGGTCCGCTTCGTGAACTGGCTCCTCTGATCAGCGTACTGCCAAAGTCTGGTGGTCACCTGGGCCTTTCCGGTGTGTTAGAGAGCCAGGCGGAGAGCGTCTGCGAAGCGTATGCCAGCGAGTTCACACTCGACCCGGTGGCGGTTAAAGAGGAGTGGTGCCGGATTACCGGGATTAAATCCTGAATTTAGCGCCTGCCTGCCCTTCTGATATCGCTCTCGCCGGTACAAAGTGCCTTCACAGAACATTAAGCCAGCCCGTAGCGTAAGCTGCGGGCTTTCACGATATGAAATGGATGCTTGTATCGTTAATCACGGCATGTGACGTTTTTTATGTGGCTAATCGACGTACTTTTCTGGAAAAACTTTTGTTCACAATTTCAGCATAAATTATTAATTCATTGATATATAAGGGTAATAATAAAGACCCACAATCATCACCCGGATTTCATTGATCTTTCTTGCTGATTGTTCAAAGTTTGGCCTTTCATCTTCCAGCAAAAATGCGTAATATACGCCGCCTTGCAGACACAGTATGGCTATTCTGACTTCATGCGTATTGGAAACCTCCAGCTGAGAAATCGACTGATTGCAGCACCGATGGCCGGTATTACCGACAGGCCGTTCAGGACGCTGTGTCACGAAATGGGTGCAGGCATGGCAGTTTCTGAGATGTTGTCTTCTAACCCGGAAGTCTGGGCTAGCGACAAATCCCGATTACGCATGGTTCACAGTGATGAGCCAGGCATTCGCGCCGTGCAAATTGCCGGTTGCGATCCTAGTGAAATGGCGCAAGCTGCACGCATTAATGTTGAGGCTGGTGCACAGGTCATCGACATTAATATGGGATGCCCTGCCAAGAAGGTTAACCGCAAGATGGCGGGTTCCGCCTTGCTGCAATATCCCACCGTGGTGGAGTCCATTCTCTCCGCAGTGGTTAATGCAGTGAATGTGCCGGTTACGCTGAAAATTCGTACTGGCTGGGATCCTGAAAACAGGAACTGTGTCGCGATTGCCCAATTGGCTGAACGCTGCGGTATACAGGCTCTGACGATACATGGTCGCACTCGTGCCTGCCTGTTCAACGGAGAAGCTGAATATGACAGCATTCGGACAGTTAAGCAGAGTGTCTCCATTCCGATTATCGCGAATGGAGACATAACTGACCCGCATAAAGCCAGAGCGGTGCTCGACTATACAGGGGCCGATGCTCTGATGATAGGACGCGCTGCTCAGGGAAGACCGTGGATCTTCCGGGAAATCCAGCATTATCTGGACACTGGGGAGTTGCTTGCGCCGCTGCCGATGGCAGAGGTCAAGCGCTTGCTTGTTTCGCATATACGTGAGCTGCACGACTTTTACGGTTCAGGCAAGGGATACCGTATAGCGCGAAAGCACGTCTCCTGGTACCTGCAGGAGCACGCCCCGAATGACCAGTTTCGGCGCACATTCAACGCCATTGAGGATGCCAGCGAACAGCTGGAGGCGTTGGAGGCATACTTCGAAAATCTTGCGTAACGAAATAAAGAGCTGAAAGAACTATGTTCGAACAACGCGTAAATTCTGACGTACTGACCGTTTCTACCGTTAACTCACAGGATCAGGTAACTCAAAAACCTTTGCGTGATTCGGTTAAACAGGCACTGAAGAACTATTTTGCTCAACTGAATGGTCAGGATGTGAGCGACCTGTATGAGCTGGTTTTGGCTGAAGTCGAGCAGCCTCTGTTGGACATGGTGATGCAGTATACCCGTGGCAATCAGACCCGTGCTGCCCTGATGATGGGTATCAACCGCGGTACGCTGCGTAAGAAATTGAAAAAATACGGCATGAACTGATTTTTAGTTCTGTCTGTTAATTACGCCAGCCTTCGGGCTGGCGTTTTTATTTGTGCAACGTCGCACAAAGTAACGGCAAAAATAGTGAAACAGTTCCCTTCTATATGGTAACTATAGTTGCAATCGCTGAAGTGATATTTCGCCCTCTCGCTTTAGTCCGCTCAGATTTGACTTAGTACTTATTCTCTCTCTCGCCTCGCTGCACATCCCATCACTGCTGGGTATGTGACTTTCTGCGCATTAAATAGTAACGCAATCTCTTCATACATTCCTGCCTGAGCGGATGCTCACACTGCTCCTATATAGTGAAACTATTTGCACTAAATGTGATCGGGTCGACTCGCTTTGCTTCCTTTTGGTGCGCCATATTAGCGGAACTTTCTAGGTGCTTCCGATTATTAACCGTTCTTTCATACGAATTCAGGATTCTGCAAACCTGGCATCAGCTTTGCAAAGTCGTGGATGGCTGACCGCCACAGACAGGAAAAAACGCACATTAAAGTGCGCAAACATAACAACATGATCCCGCCACACAGGATGCTTTATGAAAAAGATGATGCTCTCTACGCTGATCGCCGCCGCCTCGCTGGTTGGCATTGCTCAGCAAGCACACGCAGGCACCACACTGGATGCGATAAAGAAAAAAGGTTTTGTTCAATGTGGTATCAGTGATGGCCTGCCGGGCTTCTCCTATGCAGATGCTGCCGGCAAGTTTACCGGTATCGATGTGGATGTGTGTCGTGCGACAGCTGCGGCTGTGTTTGGCGATGCGACCAAAGTGAAATATACCCCGCTGACCGCGAAAGAGCGTTTTACCGCACTGCAGTCAGGCGAAGTGGATGTGCTTTCACGTAATACCACCTGGACCTCATCGCGCGATGGCGGCATGGGCTTCCTGTTTGCGGGCGTGAACTATTACGACGGTATCGGCTTCCTGACTCACCAGAAAGCCGGTCTGAAAAGTGCGAAAGAACTGGATGGTGCCACCGTCTGTATCCAGGCTGGTACTGATACCGAGCTGAACGTGGCGGACTTCTTCAAAGCCAACAAAATGCAATATACGCCGGTGACCTTCGACCGTTCTGATGAATCCGCTAAGGCCCTGGATAGTGGCCGCTGCGATACGCTGGCATCTGATCAGTCTCAGCTCTACGCATTGCGCATTAAGCTCGGCAAACCTGACGAGTTTATCGTCCTGCCAGAAGTGATCTCCAAAGAGCCGCTGGGGCCGCTGGTACGTCGTGGTGATGACGACTGGTTCACCATCGTCAAATGGTCGCTCTACGCCATGCTGAATGCGGAAGAGATGGGTATCAACTCGAAGAACGTTGACCAGATGACAGCCAAGCCAACCAATCCAGACATGGCACACTTCCTGGGCGCCGAAGGTGATTTTGGTAAAGATCTGAAGCTGGATAACAAGTGGGCCTACAACATCGTCAAGCAGGTGGGTAACTATCAGGAAAGCTTTGACCGTAACGTCGGTAAAGACAGCGCACTGAAGATCGCACGTGGTCAGAATGCGTTGTGGAACCAGGGCGGGATTCAGTACGCACCACCAGTACGTTAACAGACCTCACCAATCGGGCACCGTATTCTGCGGTGCCCTACTCCAGCTTTCGTATTGAGGTTTCAACATGTCACAACGCCCAACCGTGAAAAGGGATTTTTCATTTGGTAATCCCACGGTTCGCGCCTGGATTTATCAGCTCATAGCCGTCGTCGCTGTGCTTGGTGTGGTGGGTTATCTGGTGCATAACACCATTATCAATCTTGCCAATCGCGGTATTACATCGGGGTTTGGATTTCTGGAACGCACTGCCGGTTTCGGCATCGTTCAGCATCTTATTGAGTACACAGAGGGAGATACCTACGCGCGCGTATTTCTGGTCGGATTAACTAACACGCTGCTGGTCTCTGCACTCTGTATTGTTTTCGCGTCGATTCTCGGATTCGCGGTCGGTCTTGCCCGCCTTTCTGACAACTGGCTGCTGCGGAAGCTCTCGAACATCTATATCGAAACCTTCCGTAATATCCCGCCACTGCTTCAGATCTTCTTCTGGTACTTCGCGGTATTACGCAATCTGCCGGGACCTCGTCAGGCGCTGAATGCATTCGATCTCGCTTATGTCAGCAACCGCGGGCTCTATGTACCGTGGCCGACCTATGCACCTGGCAGCTGGCCGTTTGTTATCGCGCTGCTTCTGGCCGTGGCTATGAGCTATGGACTGTACCGCTTTAACCGCCAGCACCAGCTGAAAACCGGCGAGTTACGTCGCACCTGGCCTGCTGCCATTGGGATGCTGATTCTCTTTTCTTTGCTGGCGCATCTTGGGTTTGGCGCAGCTATGCACTGGGATGTACCGCAACTACATGGATTCAATTTCCGTGGCGGCTCGGTGATGATACCGGAGCTGGCGGCACTGACGCTGGCACTGTCGATCTATACCTCGTCGTTTATCGCTGAAGTAATCCGTTCCGGGATTCAGTCGGTGCCGCATGGTCAGCACGAAGCCGCTCGATCGCTGGGTTTGCCTAATCCGGTTACGCTGCGTCAGGTCATTATTCCTCAGGCCATGCGCGTTATTATTCCGCCGCTGACCAGCCAATATCTGAACATCGTGAAGAACTCCTCACTGGCCGCCGCTATCGGTTATCCCGATATGGTGTCGCTGTTTGCCGGCTCGGTACTGAATCAGACCGGTCAGGCGATCGAGACGATTGCTATTACGATGGGCGTTTACCTGATTATCAGCCTGCTGATATCGATGCTTATGAACTTCTACAACCGCAAAATTGCGCTGGTTGAGCGTTAAGAGAACGGGATAACTATGTCTGTGACTACGCATGAAACGCCCCCCGTCCCGACGACTCCTGTCAGTCGCGCCTGGCTTTGGGCCCGTAAAAATCTGTTTTCCAGCTGGTTTAACACGTTACTGACGCTGTTTTGCATCTGGGTAATCTGGCACGTCATTCCGCCCGCGCTGAACTGGCTGGTCTTTCAGGCAAACTGGATTGGCACCACGCGTACCGATTGCACCAAAGAGGGTGCCTGTTGGGTCTTTATCCATGCGCGTTTCGGCCAGTTCATGTATGGGCTTTATCCGCATGAGCTGCGCTGGCGTATTAACCTGGCGTTGGTGATTGGCCTGCTGTCGATTGTGCCGATGTTTCTCAAGAGCCTGCCGTATCGTGGACGCTACATTGCGGCATGGGCCGTCATCTATCCGGTGATTGTCTGGTTTCTGCTCTATGGCGGGTATCTGGGGCTGGAGCGTGTCGAAACACGTCAGTGGGGCGGATTAACGCTGACGCTGATAATTGCGTCGGTCGGTATTGCCGGTGCGCTGCCGTTGGGTATTTTGCTGGCGCTTGGCCGTCGCTCACGTATGCCGGTGGTCCGTACCCTGTCGATTATCTTTATCGAATTCTGGCGTGGTGTGCCGCTGATTACCGTGCTGTTCATGTCATCAGTGATGCTGCCGCTGTTTATGTCTGAAGGCACTAACATCGACAAACTGGTGCGCGCACTGGTGGGCGTGATCCTGTTCCAGTCAGCCTATGTGGCTGAGGTGGTTCGCGGTGGCCTGCAGGCACTGCCGAAAGGTCAGTATGAAGCGGCTGAGTCTCTGGCGCTGGGCTACTGGAAGACGCAGATGCTGGTAATCCTGCCGCAGGCGCTGAAGCTCACCATCCCCGGCCTGGTTAACACCATCATTGCACTATTCAAAGATACCAGCCTGGTCATCATCATTGGTCTTTTCGATCTGTTCAGCAGCGTCCAGCAGGCAACGGTCGATCCGACCTGGCTGGGTATGTCGACTGAAGGTTATGTCTTCGCTGCACTGGTCTATTGGATCTTCTGTTTTAGCATGTCGCGCTACAGCCAGTATCTGGAAAAGCGCTTTCACACCGGGCGTACATCGCACTGAGGTTTTACATGACTGACTCTATGACACACTCTTCCGACGCGTTGATGATCTCCCTTGAGAACGTGAATAAATGGTACGGCCAGTTTCATGTACTGAAAGACATCAACCTGCAGGTTAAACCCCGTGAACGCATCGTGTTGTGCGGACCTTCCGGCTCCGGCAAATCGACGACGATCCGCTGTATCAACCATCTGGAAGAGCATCAGCAGGGCCGCATTGTCGTTGATGGTATCCACCTCAACGATGACGTTCGTAACATTGAACGCGTTCGCACTGAAGTCGGCATGGTATTCCAGCACTTCAATCTCTTCCCGCATCTGACCGTATTGCAGAACTGTACGCTGGCACCTTCCTGGGTGAGAAAGATCCCTAAGAAAGAAGCAGATGAGCTGGCTATGCACTATCTTGAACGCGTGCGAATTGCCGAGCATGCGCATAAGTTTCCGGGTCAGCTCTCTGGCGGACAGCAGCAACGTGTAGCCATCGCCCGCTCACTCTGTATGAAGCCCAAAATTATGTTGTTTGATGAGCCAACGTCAGCGTTGGATCCTGAGATGGTTAAAGAGGTACTGGATACGATGATTGGTCTGGCAGAGGATGGGATGACCATGCTATGCGTGACCCACGAGATGGGCTTTGCCCGAACGGTGGCTGACAGGGTGATCTTTATGGATCGGGGTGAGATCGTCGAAGTTGCGCCACCGCAGGAGTTCTTTGCGAATCCTAAATCGGAGCGTACCCGGGCGTTTTTATCGCAGGTTATTCACTGATTACCGGCTCAGTTATCTTACTACCCGGCCTGGAGCCGGGTTTTTTATGGCTTTAAAAGCAGGTCCAATCAGCTAACTGACTGACGTACGAATAAATGCACAGGAAACCGGGCTGATATGAGGGGATCTTATGGCCGATTATCGGATTGCCGTAACGAAAAAAGCCCTTCGCATACGCGAAGGGCTCTCTCTTATTTGATGCCTGGCAGTTCCCTACTCTCGCATGGGGAGACCCCACACTACCATCGGCGCTACGGCGTTTCACTTCTG
>NZ_JBXUHX010000033.1:0-40059 GCF_058148845.1 Pantoea sp. RCC30.1
GATATTGCCCAGCTTAAATACCTGTGTGAAAGCCTCTTTGACGACAGCATGGCAACGTTAACCGACAGCCATCATGGCTGGGTAAATGATCCCACTTCTGAAAGCAATCTGCAGCTTAACGATCTGATTGAGCACATCGCCTCTTTCACCATGAATTACAAAATTAAGCACGTTGAAGATGAAGCGCTGATTTCGCAAATCGATGAATATCTTGATGATACCTTTATGCTATTCAGCAACTATGGTGTCAATAGTCCGGATCTTCAACGGTGGCAACGTTCAGCAAAACGCTTATTTAATCTGTTCACTGAAGAGTGCGCTTTTCTCCAGCAACCGAGCCATTCATTATAGTACAGACATGAGAACGGTTTATTTATGAACAAAACCCTGACTAAAACCGATTATTTGATGCGACTGCGGCGTTGCCGCTCACTTGATACCCTGGAAAGGGTGATAGAAAAAAATAAGTATGAATTACCTGAAGACGAGTTAGCGGTATTTTACTCGGCAGCTGACCATCGTCTGGCGGAGCTGACGATGAACAAGCTTTACGATAAAGTCCCGGGTTCAGTCTGGAAATTTGTCCGCTAATCTGAGCAATTAGAACTTAGCATTACCCCTGTTTAGTTCCGGATATTCCTGCCTGCCGGCAAAGGATCGGCCCAGGCGGGTTTTGCCTGTCTGCAGTTTAGGGATGGAGTCATTTTAAGGGGGGAGAGAAAGTGGTGGGGGCCCTGCCAGCTACATCCCGGCACACGCGTCACCTGCTACGGCTGCTTCCTTCCGGATCTGACCGAGTTCACAAGCTAGCATTGCGGGAGAACCAACAGGGCCCCCATTGACAAGCCCTCTTTACGAGAGCGGGGGCATTATCTGGGAAGGAGGTGGCAATTGCAAGCGTAGTCGGGACAACCGTTGTTTTCTTGAACAACCGCCGCTTTGACGCTTTCACCGCCCTCTCCTCATGCTAAAGTTAAAACCCTATTCCTGATGAAATAAGCAGATGAAATAAGTACATGGATCAGCCTGACACTTTCCAGCAACGCATCTGGCAAATTGTTGCCGCTATTCCGTATGGCCACGTTAGCACCTATGGCGATGTGGCGTTGCTAGCCGGTTCGCCGCGCGCGTCACGTCAGGTCGGAGGCGTGCTGAGCCGCTTACCTGAAGGCACCACCCTTCCCTGGCATCGGGTCGTCAATCGTCACGGTACTCTTTCACTGCAGGGCGACAGCCTGTTGCGGCAGCGGGATGCGCTGGAAGCGGAAGGAATAGAGGTAAGTGATGACGGACAGCTCGATCTCGAGACTTATCGCTGGGATTTCAGGCAGGAAAAAGGGGCGACAAAGTCGCCCCGATAAATCAAATATGGGTTGGTGCAGGAACAGCAGCAGACGGCGTCACCAGAGTTGGTGAAGTCGAAGGAACGGTGGTCGCTGCGCCAGGCTGGGTTGGCATCGCCACTGACGGTACCGGTACCAGCAGCAGTTCAGCTTTGGTGCCGCCCTGGTTGATGACCGGCTTCACGCCTTCAGTCACAAACGTCAGCTTGCCGTCGATTGTGATAGCAGCACTTAACAGAATGCGTGCATTAGGCTGGATGTCAGCCGGATTAAACGGCAGCACGAACTGGAACGGTGCCTGCTTGCCTTCGGTACGCACTACACGCTGCGACAGCACTTTTGAAGGTGCGTCGGATACAGAGGCATCAGACAGCGTCACGGTTAATACCGCATCCGGCGGCAGCGCAATGCGCTGTCGGATATAGATCGAACCACTTACATTTGGCTGCGCAATCGCGGCCGTCTGTCCTGCAACCGCAGAACCCAGCGTTGGCGTCGGAACGGGCTTACTCTTGTCGGCGCATCCCGCAACAGCAACCGCGATAACCACGCCACTAAACACATGCCTGAGTTTCATTGATGTCGTCTCCATTTGATCAAAATGATTGTCGGCAGCGAATCCTGCTTACAGCGCTTCACTCGCCGTATGTCCTTAATTTTGGCACATATTCGAAATTTTGCCTGGCAGAGGCAAAACGGAAAGTCTGATTGACGTCAACTGGTCGGATCTTTCACACTGAGCAGGTCACTATATTGAGGAATGCGCCATGAGTCAGGCACTGCAAAATCTGCTGAATTTATTGAATCTGGAAAAACTGGAAGAGGGTTTATATCGCGGCCAGAGCGAAGATCTGGGTCTGCGCCAGGTTTTTGGCGGCCAGGTGGTGGGTCAGGCGCTGTATGCCGCTAAACAAACCGTCCCGGAAGATCGCTTTATCCACTCTTTTCACAGCTATTTTTTGCGGCCCGGCGATAGCCAGAAAGCGATTATTTATGATGTCGAAACACTGCGTGATGGCAAAAGTTTCAGCGCACGTAGGGTCAGCGCCATTCAGAATGGGCAGCCGATTTTTTATATGACCGCCTCGTTCCAGTCACCGGAAAGCGGGTTTGAACATCAGAATCCGATGCCGCAGGTGGCGGGACCCGAAAATCTGTTAACGGAACAGGCAATGGCGCAGAAAATGGCGCATATGCTGCCAGATAAGTTACGCGAGAAATTCATTGCTGAACGACCACTGGAGATCCGTCCGGTACAGATTCACAACCCTCTCCGGGGACATGTGGACAAGCCTGAACGCCAGGTCTGGATTCGTGCTAACGGCCCACTGCCCGCCGACTTGCGTATCCATCAGTACCTGCTCGGCTACGCTTCCGATCTCAACTTCCTGCCGGTCGCGCTCCAGCCGCACGGTAAAGGTTTTTTAGAGCCGGACATGCAGGTCGCCACGATCGACCATTCCATGTGGTTCCACCGCCCGTTCGACTTCACTGAATGGCTGCTCTACAGCGTGGTCAGTACCTCAGCGTCTGGCGCGCGGGGTTTTGTCCGGGGTGAGTTTTATAATCAGCAAGGTGTGCTGGTGGCCTCTACGGTTCAGGAAGGGGTAATGCGTCAGCGCAGCGCATAAAAAAAGGGGGCGATTTCTCGCCCCCGATTATTCTTTTCAGTGCCCACACATTACTGGTTGTAAGCGTTCTCGCCGTGGCTGTTTACATCCAGACCTTCACGTTCATGCTCTTCCGGTACGCGCAGACCGACAATCAGGTCAGCCAGCTTAAAGCCGATGAAGGCGACAACGCCTGACCAGACGATAGTCAGGCCCACGCTGAAGAGCTGAACCCAGACCTGATGGCCCATGGTGACGCCCTGTGCATAGCCAACGCCGCCCAGTGAAGAGGAGGCAAACACGCCTGTCAGGATACAGCCGACAATACCGCAGACGCCGTGCACGCCGAACACATCACAGGGATCATCCACGCGCAGCCATTTTTTCAGGGTGGTTACACCCCACAGTCCTGCCAGCCCGCCGACCAGTCCGATGATTAATGCACCGCCTACGCCGACATAACCGCAGGCTGGAGTAATTGCGACCAGACCGGCAATAAAGCCTGAACAGGCACCCAGCAGCGATGGCTTACCACGTACCGCCCACTCGCCAAAGGTCCATGCCAGTACAGCACCCGCAGTTGCGACGACGGTGTTCAGGAAAGCCAGTGCCGCGATTTCGTTTGCTGCAGATGCAGAACCGGCGTTGAAGCCAAACCAGCCAACATAGAGAATGGCGGTGCCGGTGAAGACCATCGGCAGGTTATGTGGCTTAAAGGCCTCTTTACCAAAGCCAGCACGTTTGCCTACCAGATAAGCACCCACCAGGCCTGCTACAGCAGCGTTGATATGCACCACGGTACCGCCAGCAAAGTCCAGCGCACCATCCTGAGCCAGGAAACCGCCCGCCCACACCATGTGCGCGATAGGTAAATAAGAGAGCGTCAGCCAGACACCGACAAAGATTAGTACCGCAGAGAAGCGGATACGTTCTGCGATGGAGCCGACAATCAGACCCACGGTAATACAGGCAAATGAGGCCTGGAACGCAACATGGATATACTGATAGAAGCTGCCCATTACGGCGGTCAGCTGAATGTTTTTCAGCATGGCCCAGCCAAAGCCGCCAAAGAAGGCGTTGCCTTCACTGAATGCCAGCGAGTAGCCATAGACCACCCACAACACGCAGACCAGCGAGAAGGTGACAGCGACCTGCGTCAGCATCGACAGAACGTTTTTGCCGCGAATCAGACCGCCGTAAAACAGCGCAATACCTGGAATTGACATAAACAGCACCAGTGCGGTGCAAATCATCATAAATGCGTTATCAGCCTTGTCCGCAACGGCAGGCGCAGCCATTGCGAGTGAGGGTAACAGTGCCAGGCTGGTGAGGCCCAACTTAGCTAAAATTTTATTCATTTTTATTCCATCCCATCACAGTACTGAGTCTTAATTACAGAGCGGCTTCATCGGTCTCGCCGGTACGAATACGGATGACGCGCTGCAGTTCAGCCACGAAAATTTTACCGTCGCCAATTTTGCCGGTGTAAGCCGCTTTACTGATGACATCCACCACTTCGTCTAACTGATCGTCAGCAATTGCGATATCAATTTTGACCTTCGGCAGGAAGTTCACGCTGTACTCTGCGCCACGATAAAGCTCTGCATGGCCTTTCTGACGGCCAAAACCTTTCACTTCGGAGACGGTCAGCCCCTGAATGCCGATAGAGGATAAAGCTTCACGTACATCCTCCAGCTTAAATGGCTTAATTACGACGGTAACCAGCTTCATTGGATCCCCTCCAGCGAGTAAATAGGTAATGTTTACGGACACGCAGGGATATAAGCAAAGCCTGTGCCAGAGTGTAAAACTGACGTTAATCAGTTATTCAGGCGAGACGGGGCAAGGGATGTTTTAAAGAAGAGTATAAAGAAAGGGGCCGGATAGCGGGGATTACAGAGGGGGCCTGCACTCCTTTGGTGCTAAAGGCATCAAAGGAGTGCATTTATACAGATTATTCTGATAAAGCTGCGCAAAAAAGGTGCAACTCAGCTTTCAGATGTTACAGGCACGCCCGACGCCAGATCTTCACCTGCCTGTTGCAGCTGATACATCTGCCAGTAACGTCCCTGCAGTGCCAACAGTTGCTGATGAGTGCCCTGCTCAACCACACGACCACGATGCAGCACCAGAATCTTGTCTGCGTCGATGATCGTTGAGAGGCGGTGAGCAATCACCACCAGTGTGCTGTGCTGGCGCAACCTCTCAAGCGTCTGCTGAATCGCCTGCTCGGTGCCGGAGTCGATATTGGCCGTAGCCTCGTCAAGGATCAGTATCTGCGGCAGATCCACCAGCACACGTGCCAACGCCAGCAGTTGCTTCTGTCCGACTGATAGATTATTACCCTGTTCGCCCAGCCGGGTATGAATTCCATCCGGCAAGGCATGTGCCAGCGGTGCAAGCTGCACCTGTTCCAGCACAGTCCAGACAGCCTCCTCGCTGATGTCGCGGCCCAGCCGCACATTCGCTAGCAGCGTATCGGCCAGCACCACCGGATCCTGCTGCACCATCGCAATACCACGGCGCAGCACGGCATGGCTCAGCACGCTAATTGGTCGGTCATCGATACGGATTTCGCCGCGCGTCACGGGGTAATAGCCCATAAGCAGGTTAGCCAGGGTGCTTTTGCCGCTGCCGGTATGACCCACCAGCGCTACGAACTCACGCGGTGCGACCTCAAGATTAATATCACTCAGTACATCGCGGTTTTCACGGTAGGCAAAACTCAGGTTGTTCAGTGTGATACGGCCTGACGCCAGTGGCTGCTGATCGGCACCATACTGCTGCTGCGCTGCATCCATCAGCTCGAAGATACGCTCACCGGAAACCACCGCCTGCTGCAGCATAGATTGCTGCGTAGTCAGTTCAATCAGTGGCTCATTCAGGCGCCCCAGGTAAGTAATAAAGGCATACAGCACCCCGACTTCAAACACGCCTGGCACCGAGAAACTAAAGAGGATCAGCAGCCCGCACAGCACCATCGCTGAGAACAGGCTCAACAGCGGACGCAGTAAAAAACCATCCAGACGCAGCGTTTCCATTCGCGCCAGATAGTGAGAGCGGCTCGCCTCGCCCATCCGCTCACCAAATCGCGCCTGCTGACGAAACTGTTGAATCACGCTCATGCCGCTGATCACTTCGTTAAAGCCGTTATTGATGTCCGCCAGATAGCTGCGAACCCGGCGGGCAATCGGTGTGCTGAAGCGTTGATAGATGAACATCACAATCAGTACCAGCGGGAAGATCATCATTGCTACCAGTGCCATGCGCCAGTCCAGGCTGAACATCGCCACCATCATGGCACCAACCAGTGCGGCGCTGCGCAGCACGGTGGAGACCACCGTGACGTAGAGATCGCGGATCACCTCGGTATCGTTCGTGACGCGCGATATAAGCTGTCCGACCGGCTGGGTATCAAAGGCGCTCAGCGGCTGACAGAGCGCCGCATTCATCACGTCGCTGCGCAACCGCTGGACCACACCGATAGCGGCACGGTTAAACAACAGCGCCTGCCAGTAATGCAGCCCGGCGGCCAGCAGCTGAAGCAGGATAAAACTGATCACCAGTCCGGCAACCAGACCCCAGGGCATCTGATGTTTCGCTACCAGGTTATCGATAAAGTAGCTGACCAGTACCGGGCCGGTCACTTCCGCTGCAGCAGCGATCCACAGCATCCCTACCGCCAGCGACAGGGATTTACGCCATGGCTTGCCATAACTCAGCAAACGCTTAAGGGTTGGCCACAAGCGTGCAGACTTAGCCATGCGGCACTCCTTTTTCATTTTCATCATCATCCAGCGCCGCTTCCAGTTGCTGGTAACGGTACATGTCACGATACCAGCCAGCACTGTCGGTCAGCGTGTCATGATCGCCTCGCTGTGCCACGCTGCCCTGCTGCAGCACCAGAATTTCACTGGCTTCCGTCAGTGCCGACAGGCGGTGCGCGCTGATAATCAGCGTGCGTCCCTGACCCCAGATGCGCAGGTTATGCAGAATTTCGTGTTCGGTACGTCCATCTACTGCGGAGAGCGCGTCATCCAGAATCAGGATTTCGGCATTCAGCAGCAGTGCCCGGGCAATCGAAAGACGCTGCTTCTGTCCACCGGACAGCATCACACCGCGCTCCCCGACTTCCGTTTCATAGCCCTGTGGCAGACGCAGGATATCGTCATGAACGCAGGCCAGCGTGGCCGCATGTTCAATTTCCTGCTGGGTTGCGCCAGGTTTCCCCAGCGCAATATTGTTCGCCACACTGTCTGAGAACAGGAATGGCGTCTGACTGACCACGGCCAGACGGCTGCGCCAGCTGTCGAGCCGCAGTTGCGGCAGCGGGATCTGATGATAGCGGATGTCGCCCTGCTGAATATCGAAGTGGCGCTGAATCAGGCTGAGCAGTGTGCTTTTACCACTGCCGGTTGGCCCACACAGACCCAGCATCTCGCCGGGTTTCAGCTGGAAGCTGACATCGCTTAACACCGGAGCCGCGCTGGCCGGATAGTGAAAGGCGCGAATCGCGACCTGCAGCGTGCCCGGCTCAGGTGGCAGTGACTTTTCGCCATCTTCCACCGCTGGCGCTTCCGCCAGCAGCGCGCCAATTCGGCTCCAGGCGGCACTGCCACGTTCGACAATATTAAACATCCACGCCAGCGCCAGCATCGGCCAGATCATCAGCCCGAGATACATGACAAAGCTGGTGAGTTGTCCCAGCGTCATCTGGTCATGCCATACCAGCCAGCTGCCGCCGCCAATCGCCAGCAGATTTGAGAAGCCGATAGCTATGTAGATAGTGGGATCGAAGCGGGCATCCACCCGCGCCACGCGCAGGTTTTTCTCGCCGGTATCGCGGGCGATGTCGGAAAACTGTTGCGACTGATGCTGTTCAAGGCCAAAGGATTTGATCATCCTGATGCTGGTCAGACTCTCCTGCGTCTGATCGTTAAGGCTGGAGAAGGCCGCCTGCGCCAGTTTGAAGCGGTGATGCAGCTGATTACCGTAGCGGTGGATCACGATGGCCATAATTGGCATCGGCACCAGCGCCAGCAGCGTCAGCTGCCAGCTGATCTGCGTACTCATCACCAGTAGCACCACACAGCCCATGACCAGCGAGTCGACCAGCGTCAGTACCCCTTCCCCGGCCGCGAACACCACCCGATCCACATCGTTAGTGGCGCGCGCAATCAGATCGCCGGTTCGATGACGCAGATAAAAAGCCGGTTGCTGACGACTCAGCTGGCGATAGAAATCTTCGCGCAGCTCAACCGCCAGCTGGTAGGAAGCTCCAAACAGCAGCACACGCCAGACATAGCGCAGCAGATAGACCACCACTGCGGTTGCCAGCATGATCCCAATCCACATCATGATGCGGCTGGTACTCATGTTGTCTCGCGTCACGCCATCGACAATGACCCCGACCACATGCGGCGGCAGCAACTGCAGAATAGCAATGACAATCAGCAGGATGACCGCGCCCAGATAGCGCCGCCACTCCCGCAGAAAATACCAACTTAACTGGCTGAATAATCTCACAACGCTGTTCTCAATCTCAGGCCCTCACGAGGCGACAGGTAAAGCCGTGGTGTATTTAATCTCTTCCATGGCAAAGCTGGAGGTCACATCAATCAGGCCGGGCATCCCGTTCACTAATCGCTTGTAGAACGCATCATAGCTTTTCATATCCGCGACCTGAATGCGCAGCAGGTAATCATACTCGCCTGCCATACGGTAAAAGGCCATGACCTCCGGCATGCTGCTCACCACCGAGACAAAGGCCTGATACCAGTCGCGGCTGTGCTGCTGCGTTTTCACAAACATAAACGCCGTCAGTGACAGTCCGATTTTATCCCCATCCAGCAGCGCCACCCGAGCGCGAATAATGCCATCATCTTCCAGCTTTTTCAGGCGCTTCCAGCAGGGTGTGGTGGTGAGGTTGACGGCATCCGCCAGCGCCTGCAGCGACAACGTACAGTCCTGCTGCAGCAGTGAGAGCAGTTTAAGGTCAGTTTTATCTAACATTGGGAACTCCGAGAGAATCATTTTCTCCATTACCGCGATTTTAGCGGTAATTTTGCAATCTCTTTTTCCTGCACGTGCCATAAAATAGCCGCATCACTCTTTACCGGACGCCTGAGATGCAGACCTGCTGGATTCGCCACGCCATCAACGAAATAAATGCTGATTTTCAACGATCGGCTGAGACCCATTTGATCCGTTTCGATCTGGCGGACTTTCCCGGCATCTGGTTCTATCTGAAAGATGAAAGTACTCATCCCAGTGGCAGTCTTAAACATCGGCTGGCGCGATCCCTATTCCTTTACGGCCTCTCTAACGGCTGGATTAAAGAGAATACGCCGATTATCGAAGCCTCGTCAGGCAGTACTGCCGTTTCTGAGGCGTACTTCGCAAGGCTGCTGGGCCTGCCGTTTATTGCGGTTATGCCCGCCAGCACGGCGAAGCGCAAAATCGAGCAGATAACGTTTTATGGCGGACAGTGCCATTTTGTCGAGGATCCCTGCCAGCTCTATGCTGAATCTGAACGGCTGGCGCGTGAGCTGAATGGCCATTTTATGGATCAGTTCACCTACGCTGAACGCGCTACCGACTGGCGCGGCAATAATAATATTGCCGAGAGCATTTTCCGCCAGATGCAGCATGAACCCTATCCGATTCCGCATACCATTATTATGAGTGCGGGCACCGGCGGCACTTCGGCCACGCTGGGCCGTTATCTCCGTTATCAGGGCCTGGAAACAAAACTACTGGTAGTCGACCCACAGCATTCGGTGTTCTACGACTACTGGCAGCACCGTGATGCCACCCTGACCAGCACGCGTGGCAGTATGATAGAGGGGATTGGCCGTCCACGGGTGGAGCCGTCGTTTATGCCCGATGTGATCGACGAGATGATCAAAGTGCCGGATGGTGCGACGCTTGCCGCCATGCTGAAGCTGGAAAAAATTCTGGGACGTAAGCCTGGCGCATCTACCGGCACCAATTTCTGGGGCATGATGCAGGTGGCGAAACGTCTACGGGCAGAGAATCAGCAGGGGGCGCTGGTGACGTTGCTGTGCGACAGCGGTGAACGCTATCCCGATAGCTACTATCAGCCTGAATGGGTAGCAAAACATATTGGCGATATCACGCACTGGCAGCGCGAGCTGGAATAAAAAACCGGACATCCTGTCCGGCTCAAGGCAATCCTCAGCATTCGGGGGAATACGCGAGGTCGGGTGTAGCCAGCCAGTGATTTAAATAGTGAGACACCGCCTGTGTCTCGCAATACCCTAAGACCGGCAAATGCGGTAGCGCGGCTTTCAGTTGCGCCATCGCATTGCCCATGATGAAGCCCTTTCCGGCCAGCGCCAGCATCTCACGGTCGTTCATCGCATCACCAAACGCCATGCAATCTGCCATTGTGAGCGACAGATGGTCGCATAGCAGCGCCAGCGCACTGCCTTTGTTGCAGCTGGCGGGCAGCACCTCCAGACAATCCACGGCTGAAAAGCAGATATTTGCTTCGTCGCCCAGTGCGGCATCCAGCTCTGTTTTTAGCTGACACAGGCGCTGGTGCTCGTCAATAAAGCAGATTTTTGTCACCTGATGCGCAGGCAGCTTTTTAAGATCGCACAGCTGATAGCCGAATCCGCTCATCTGATGGGCCACCAGCAGCTCAGGCTGGGGTCGATCGGTAAACCACCCCTGATCGTTGAAAATATGGATCGAGGCGTGTGTAGTCCAGTGGCGGTGGATGACCTCTTCGGCGACGGCAGAAGGCAGATCCCGCGCAAAAATGAGATTACCAGACCGATCGTGTACGCGGGTGCCATTACCGGTAATCAGCCATGCGGGCAGTGTCATTTTTTTACGTAAGATCTGCATTTCCAGCAGATGGCGTCCCGTCGCTAGCGCCAGATTAACACCACGCAGATGCAGCGCCTGCAGGCTCTCCAGTGTCTGCTGACCCAACTGATGATCCGGCAGTAATAATGTGCCATCCATATCAAACGCCGCTAAACGCACCATGCTTTACCTCCTGCTGAAAGATGGACTCCACTATTGCCTGTTAATTGCGGAACTAATAGTGAATACTTTTAAAAAACTGTTCCGGGTTTAACATGCGTCAGCTTAACCGCCTCAATCAGTTTCAGCGTCTTTGGCAGCAGAGCCACGGTGCTCCTCAGCAGACTTGCGTGGCAGAGATGGCACGCCACTGCATCTGCAGCGAGCGACATTTGCGCACATTGCTGACACAGTGGCAGCATGCAGGCTGGCTGAGCTGGCACGGCGAGCCAGGCCGGGGCAAGCAGGGACAATTACAGTTCCTGCGTACGCCAGAACAGTTGAGACAGCAGTTGCTGCAAAGGCAGCTCGATGCCGGAGAGGCGGCGGATGCCTTACAGCTACTGGATCTGCCGCCGGAAAGGCTGATCAATATGCTGCGGCCTCTAATGGGTGGACAGTGGCAGAACGACACGCCGGTTCTGCGCATCCCCTACTATCGCCCGATGGAAAGCACCGAGCCGCGTCAGATTACCGGGCGCGCTGAACAACATCTGGTTCGCCAGATCTATTCCGGTCTGACCCGTTTTGAGCAGGATGAGCCGGTTGGCGATCTGGCGCATCACTGGCAGCACGATGAGGCGTCCTGTAGCTGGTTATTCTGGTTACGACCCCAGCTGATGTGGCATAACGACGAGCCGGTGCAGGCCGCACAACTGGTGACGCAGTTCCGCCAGCTTTTGCGAGATACGCGTGTTGGTCTATTGCTGGCCGATGTGATCAGCGTGGATGCCCCCCATCCTCTTGCACTACATTTTGTATTGCGACGCCCTGATTTCTGGCTGCCCCATCGCCTCGCCCACTTGCTGTGCCTGCTGCCCCACCCTGATGATCCCGCCTCGGGCAGCGGACCGTGGAAACGGGCGCACTTCAGCGCCGAACTGGTCAGGATTGAAAGTCATGCGCGCTGGCATCTGCAGCGCCCGCTGTTACAGGCGGTAGAGTACTGGATTACTCCTCAGCTGTTTGATCCCGCTCTCGGCAGCAGTTGTCGTCATCCTGTGCAGATTGCGATAGGCGATGCCACAGAACTCAGGACGTTGCAACCGGTCAGCAGCAGCATCAGTCTGGGCTTCTGCTATCTGGTCTGCCGCCCGCGAGCCGGATTTACAGCCGATCAGGCGCGTACGCTTTTCCAGCTGATCCAGCAAAGCGGCATCGTCAGCCGGTTGCCACTGGATGAGGGCTTGATTACCCCCAGCAACGAGTTGCTACCCGGCTGGGATGTACCACTGATGGATACCGTTCCGGTCCCCTTGCCGGCGACCCTGACGCTGCACTATCAGCTACCGGTTGAGCTGCACCAGATGTCACAGGCGCTGGTCGCATTGTTAAAACAGCACGGCTGCACCCTGAACGTGGTTTTTCATCCGGTTAAAAGCTGGCACCGCATCGACCAGCTTGATGAGGCAGATATCGTGATGGGCGATCGACTGATTGGCGATGCGCCGGTCTTTACACTGGCCAACTGGTTGCAGATTGACCCACTATGGCGACGGCTGTGGCCCACGCCGCAGGGCGAAGAAATGCAGGCGCAGCTGCTGGCGATCCAGCAGATAGCAGACAGCCACATTCGAACCCGTGGACTACATCAGCTTTATCATCAACTGATGACGGGCGGCATCCTGCTGCCGCTGTTCAATTATCGCTATCAAATCTACGCGCCGCCTGGCATTGAAGGGATTGAACTGAACACGCTGGGCTGGTTCGATTTCAGCCGCGCATGGATTCCGCCGCCCATTGATCCACCTTGCAGCTGTTCAGCGGCGGACTGAGGCATTACCATAAGCGCAAAATTAATGTTCAGGAAAACACCATGAATCGCGCTGTTGTAGTTTTCAGCGGTGGACAAGACTCCACTACCTGCCTGATTCAGGCTTTGCAGCAATATGATGAAGTCCACTGCGTCACTTTCGACTATGGACAACGCCATCGGGAAGAGATCGATGTCGCCCGCGATCTGGCAATTAAACTGGGTGCACGTGCGCACAAAGTGCTGGATGTTACCATGCTGAACGCACTCGCCGTCAGCAGCCTGACGCGGGATAACATTCCGGTGCCGGCTTACAATCCTGAGGCCAGTGGATTACCCAGCACGTTTGTGCCGGGCCGCAATATTCTCTTTCTGACGCTGGCCTCGGTTTACGCTTATCAGGTTGAAGCAGAAGCGGTGATCACCGGCGTGTGTGAGACCGATTTCTCTGGCTACCCCGATTGCCGCGATGAGTTTGTCAAAGCGCTGAACCATGCAGTGTCGCTTGGCATGGCGCGCGAGGTTCGTTTTGAGACGCCGCTGATGTGGCTCAACAAAGCGGAAACCTGGGCGCTGGCGGACTACTGGCAGCAGCTTGCGCTGGTTCGCGAGCAGACACTGACCTGCTATAACGGCGTGAAAGGTGACGGATGTGGTGAATGCGCAGCCTGTCATTTACGGGCCAATGGATTGCAGGGTTATCTCAACGATCGTGCTGGCGTAATGGCAGCCATGAAAGCAAAGAGCGGCCTTAACTAAGGCTGACTGGCGTGGCGGCAGAGAATTTGCTTTGCCGCCGCGTTATCGGCTCATGCCATCAGACGCATCAGTCGCTCGCGTAATTCCCCTTCCAGCGCAACTGCCTTCTGGGTCCGCAAATCAATACAGACAAACGTGAGTGTTGCATCCGCCACTACAGTCTGCTGACCTGCCAGCAAAACCCGCTGCGCAATAATGCCACTTTTGCCATTTAACTGCGTGATCTCACTGTCGATAGTCAGTACGTCGCCCAGCACCGCCGGGCGACGATAGTTGATGTTGATGTTGACCACCACAAAAGCCAGTTTCTGTTCCTGCAACCAGTGGAATGCTTCAACCTCTTCCAGCCATTCCCAGCGTGCTTCCTCAAGAAACTCAAGATAGCGCGCATTGTTGACGTGCTGATAGACATCCAGATGATAGCCGCGCACTTTTATGGTGGTCTGCATGGTCATGCTCTCCTGCTGTGAGTTAACTGGTATGACCTGTTCACTTTAGCAGAGTCGGATGGTTAGCGTGAGTTAAGCATCACAGATGTGTAGTGCCTCACAATTTCAGCCGGGACACATTTCGCTCTATCAACGCATTACCGATACCCGGCACTTCACTGAGTTGCTGAATCGCGCTAAACGGTCCGTACTGTTCGCGATAGCTCACAATCGCCTGGGCCTTTTTTAGTCCCACCCCATTCATGACGGCAGAGAGCTGCTCGGCTGTCGCTTCATTGATGCTGACCTGTTCCTGCTGTGGCTGCGCTGCGGTCTCCGGCTTAGCCGCAGGCTGTGTGTTCTGCGTGACCGCAGTGCTGGCCGGTTCAGGTGCCGCAGAGACGCTGCTGTGACAGAGTGCGCCGCCCAGCGCGAGTGAGAGATAGAGGGCAATGATTTTAGGTTTAGCCATGCTGTGTTTCTCCTTGTGTGTAAACAGCAGCGACAGAGTGGCACTACTGCGCACAAGGCTCAAAAGCGGGATTTCAGAAATGGAAAAGGCCGCGAATGCGGCCTTTGATTGTTACAGTCGTTGCGCAGTTTCTGTGAGGCTTACTGCATTTGTGCAGCAGCGCCGTACTTAATTTTGGCCTCTTTACGCAGGTTTTGCAGTAAGGCTTCAAACGTCAGCTGTGCATTGTTCTGCGTCACGCCTTTGACCATTTCGTCAATCTGCGCCTGCGGCATGCTGCCGGTTTTCACTTTATCAACCGCCACCAGAACTACGTTGCCCTGCATATCTTCGCTCACACCCCAGGAAGGTTTATTTTCCCCAGGCTGAGGCAGATTAAAGGCGGCTTGTGCAACCGGATCCTGCGCATTACGATCAACGGTTTTGCTGGTGCTCAGGGTCAGACCCGCAGCGGTCAGCGCATCCTGCTTACCGGCTTTGAGGTCGGTCAGCAGTTTATCGGCCTGGGCTTTCGCCTGCTGGGTCGCTTTATCATGCTTAAGCGTGTCAGTGATCTGCGCCTTAACCTGATCCAGCGGTTTTACCGCTTCCGGTTTATGCTCACTGATACGCAGCACAAAGGCACGATCGCCATCAACAGTGATGATATCGGAGTTGTTGCCCGGCGCGCCGTTTTGACCCACCAGACCCCCGTTGAATATTGCCTGCTTCACCGCATCAAAGTTAAGCGCGTCTGGCAGCGTATCCTGGCTGAACCAGCCAGTCTCTTTCGCTTTCAGACCAGAAGCCTGCTCGGCACCCGCCAGTGACTCATTGTCATTGCTGGCTGCTTCGCTGACTTTCTGCTGCAGTTTGTAGAAGGCATCAACGCCCTTCTCCTGCTTCACTTTGGAGGCAATGGCGCTGCGAACTTCATCCAGCGGCTTAACCTGCTCTGGCTGGATATCGTCCAGACGAACTACCAGGAAGCCCACTGAAGATTTGATCACGCCTGACATCTGACCTTTCTCAGTCAGACCCGCATTTTTCAGCTCATCCGGGGTTGTTGACGGTTCCAGCCAGCCCATATCACCGCCCTTACGCGCAGAGATTGGGTCGATTGATTTGGCTTTCGCTACATCCGCGAAGTTAGCGCCGCCCTTCAACTGAGCCAGTACCGCATTGGCATCGGCTTCAGTTTTGGTCTGAATCACGCTGTAGCGCCTACGCTGTGGCTGCGAATAGTCCGCTTTATGCTGGTCGTACCATGTCTGAATATCCGCCTCGCTGGCATCCTGCTGCATGCTGGCAGCATCCATCAGGATGTAGCTGACACGGAACTGTTCCGGTGCCATGAAGCTGGTTTTATGCTGCTGATAATACTGACTGATCTCGTCGTCGGTGACAGTTTGCTTCGCCGCCAGCGCATTGACGTCCAGCGTCGCCTGACGAATATCGCGCTGCTGTGAAACCAGGTCCACCAGTCTGCTGGCTTCGCCTTTCAGCGTGAAGTCGGTGTTAGCCACGGCATTGATTAGCTGCTGATTGGAGAGTTGCTTGCGCAGCGCTTCGGCGTACTGGTCGGCACTGAAGCCCATATTGCCGATCAGAGCCAGATATTTACCATTGTCGAACTTGCCGTTGGTCTGGAAAGCCTGCTGATTGAAGATAGCCTGCTTAACCTGATCGTCACTGATGCTGAGGTGGAGATCTTTGATGTAGCTGTCGAGCAGCGCCTGATCGATTAACTGCGACAGCGCCTGCTGGCGGATCTGCTGCATGTAGCCATCGTTGCTGGCCAGCTGCGAGAACTGGTCGCCCAACATCTGCTGCTGACGACTGCGTTCGCTGTTGAACGCCTGCTCCAGCTGTCCACGGCTAATCTCCTGACCGTTAACTTTGGCCGCATAGTCGTTATTGCCGCCAATCAGATAGTTGCCAACGCCCGTCAGCACAAAGGAGACCATAATCAGTCCCAAAATAATCTTGAGCACGACATTGTTCGACGCCGCGCGTAAATTGTCCATCATGGTATGGCAACACTCCGCTGTAGTGTGAATGTAAAGCTCGGTCGCAATTCGCCAGTGGCTGGCGACTCACGCAACTGCTGGCTTAGCTGGCAGTCTCAATCCGGTCCAGGTCCATCTTACGGCCCGATTATCACCGGTTAAAACAAAAAAGGCACATCTGATTGATGTGCCCGTATGTTACATGAGAACGGGTTAATCGTCCTCTAATCCACTGAAGAAAATGCGTCAATGAATCTATTCGTTGTTATTAATTGACAGCGTCTTTCAATGCTTTACCAGCGCGGAAACCGGGTACTTTACCGGCCGGGATGGTGATCTCTTTACCCGTCTGCGGATTGCGGCCGGTACGTGCAGCGCGGTCACGCACAGAGAATGTGCCGAAACCAACCAGAGCCACTTCATCACCGTCTTTCAGTGCATCTGAAACTGAGCCCATAAATGCATCTAAAACACGTCCCGCTGCAGCTTTAGAAATATCAGCATCGGCAGCAATTTTGTCGATCAATTGTGACTTATTCACTCTATTCATCCCCTCTTTTATTATTTCACATCGTACCCTGCATCCGGCCAGGTACGAACGCGCAGCAAGTTATATCAAGCCTGTGGAGCCGAAACAACGGAATTTCTCTGAGAACGTCGCGTCGGCAGCCACCTAAATTAGCGGCACAAAAAAAAGCTGGCAAGCGCCAATTGCCTTGCCAGCTCCGCTTTTTAACGGTTTTTGCCGTTAATCACTATTTTGCTGTTGCGACCTGCATACCGTATGGCGCATTTTCCAGTGCCAGATTCAGCACTTCTTCAATGCGTTTCACCGGATGGATCTCCAGATCGGCAATAACGTTCTGTGGAATCTCTTCCAGGTCACGCTTGTTGTCGTCCGGGATCAGCACAGTCTTAATGCCACCACGGTGCGCTGCCAGCAGTTTCTCTTTCAGCCCGCCAATCGGCAGCACCTGACCACGCAGGGTGATCTCACCGGTCATGGCGACATCCGCACGAACCGGGTTACCGGTCAGACAGGAGACCAGCGCAGTACACATTGCGATACCGGCACTTGGACCATCTTTCGGTGTAGCGCCTTCCGGTACGTGAACGTGAATATCACGTTTTTCGTAGAAGTCACCATTGATGCCCAGCTTCTCGGCCCGGGCACGCACCACGGTCAGCGCAGCCTGAATCGATTCCTGCATCACTTCACCCAGAGAACCGGTGTAAGTCAGCTTGCCTTTACCCGGTACGCAGGCGGTTTCGATGGTCAGCAGATCGCCACCCACTTCCGTCCACGCCAGGCCAGTGACCTGACCGACACGGTTTTCGCTGTCAGCACGGCCATAGTCAAAGCGCTGTACACCCAGGAAATCCTTGAGGTTTTCGCCGTTGATGGTGATGTGCTTCATGGTCTTGTCCATCAGCAGTGATTTCACCGCTTTACGACACAACTTCGACAGCTCACGCTCAAGGCTACGCACACCGGCTTCACGGGTGTAGTAACGGATAATGCCGACAATCGCGCTGTCTTCAACCGTAATTTCGCTGGCTTTCAGAGCGTTGCGTTCAATCTGCTTGGTCAGCAGATGCTGCTTCGCGATGTTCAGTTTCTCATCTTCGGTGTAACCCGACAGACGAATCACTTCCATACGGTCCAGCAGCGGTGCCGGGATATTCATTGAGTTCGATGTTGCCACGAACATCACATCAGAGAGGTCGTAGTCGACTTCCAGATAGTGGTCGTTGAACGCAATGTTCTGCTCAGGATCGAGCACTTCCAGCAGCGCTGAAGCCGGATCGCCACGCATGTCAGAGGACATCTTGTCGATTTCATCCAGCAGGAATAGCGGGTTTTTAACCCCGACTTTCGCCATTTTCTGGATTAATTTACCCGGCATAGAGCCGATGTAAGTACGACGGTGACCACGGATTTCCGCTTCATCACGCACGCCGCCCAGCGCCATACGCACATATTTACGGCCGGTCGCTTTAGCGATCGACTGACCCAGAGAGGTTTTACCTACCCCTGGAGGTCCCACCAGGCAGAGAATCGGCCCTTTGATTTTGCTGACGCGACTCTGAACCGCAAGATACTCAAGAATACGATCCTTCACGCGCTCCAGGCCGTAATGGTCGGTATCCAGCGTCTCCTGCGCTTTACGCAGATCTTTCTTCACTTTGCTGCGTGCGTTCCACGGAACCTGAACCATCCAGTCGATGTAGCCGCGAACCACAGTGGCTTCAGCAGACATCGGGGACATCATTTTCAGCTTCTGCAGCTCAGCTTCCGCTTTCTCGCGCGCTTCTTCCGGCATTTTGGCCGCGTCGATTTTGCGTTTTAACGCTTCGTACTCATCAGGCGCGTCGTCCATCTCGCCCAGCTCTTTCTGAATCGCCTTCATCTGCTCATTCAGATAGTACTCGCGCTGGCTCTTCTCCATCTGCTTCTTAACACGGTTGCGAATACGCTTCTCAACCTGCAGCAGATCGATTTCAGATTCCATCATCGCCATCAGATATTCCAGACGCTCGTTAACGTCGGACATCTCCAGCACAGACTGTTTGTCTGCCAGTTTCAGGGGCATATGTGCTGCGACGGTGTCGGCAAGGCGGGCCGCATCGTCAATATTGTTCAGCGAGGTTAAAACCTCTGGTGGGATCTTTTTATTAAGTTTGATATAGCCTTCAAACTGATTGATCGCCGTGCGCACCAGCACTTCCTGCTCGCGCTCTTCAATCTCTGGCGAAACCAGATATTCAGCTTGTGCCACAAAATGGTCACCGTTATCGGCCAGCGTCGTAATGTGGGCGCGCTGTAAACCTTCGACCAGGACTTTGACCGTGCCATCCGGCAGTTTCAGCATTTGCAATACTGAGGCAACGGTCCCTACTGAAAAAAGATCGTTAATGCCAGGTTCATCCGTTGAAGCCTCTTTCTGCGCGACCAGCATGATTTTTTTATCATGATCCATTGCGGCTTCAAGGCACCGAATTGATTTTTCCCGGCCAACAAACAACGGAATTACCATGTGCGGATAAACCACCACGTCGCGCAGCGGCAACACGGGGATTTCAATGCGTTCAGAACGCTCAGGATTCATAGAGCTCTCTCTTTGTTTAATGTCCGCCAGGTGATGGGAACCGCATCAGGCAGGTATGCAGTTAAACCCACAGGTATCAGAGTATATGGGGATGCTTGTACGACATTCAACGTCACAGAGGCGAGAAAAGCAAAAGGGGAAACATTTTCCCCTTTTTTGTTATTACTACATGGACGATCTGTTTAATTATTCGCCAGATGCCTGCGCTTCATGCTTACCGTAGATCAACATTGGCTCAGACTGTCCTTCAATAACTGATTCATCAATCACTACTTTTTCCACGTCGTCCATGGAAGGCAGATCATACATCGTTTCCAGCAACGCGCCTTCTACAATGGAACGCAGACCACGTGCACCAGTTTTACGTGACATCGCTTTCTTCGCAATGGCGGTTAACGCCTCGTCACGGAACTCCAGCTCAACGCCTTCCAGGTTAAACAGCGCCTGGTATTGTTTTGTCAGAGCGTTTTTCGGCTCACGCAGGATCTGAATCAGCGCTTCTTCGCTAAGCTCGCTCAGGGTCGCAACAACAGGCAGACGACCGATGAACTCAGGGATGAGACCAAACTTGATCAAATCTTCCGGTTCACACTGTGAAAGCAGTTCGCCTTCGCTGGCTTTCTGCGATTTCCCTTTTACAGTTGCACCGAAGCCGATACCCGATCCGGTTTCGACGCGCTGGGAGATCACTTTATCCAGGCCGGCAAATGCGCCGCCGCAGATAAACAGAATTTTCGAGGTATCAACCTGCAAAAACTCCTGCTGCGGATGCTTACGTCCACCCTGCGGCGGAACGGCAGCGACGGTGCCTTCAATCAGCTTAAGCAGAGCCTGCTGTACGCCTTCACCTGAAACGTCACGAGTAATCGACGGGTTATCAGACTTACGTGAGATTTTGTCGATTTCATCGATATAAACGATGCCGCGCTGTGCTTTCTGTACGTCGTAGTCACACTTCTGCAGCAGTTTCTGGATGATGTTTTCAACGTCCTCACCCACATAACCGGCTTCAGTCAGCGTGGTGGCGTCAGCCATGGTGAATGGCACATCCAGCAGGCGTGCAAGTGTTTCTGCCAGCAGCGTTTTACCGCTACCGGTCGGACCAATCAGCAGAATATTACTTTTGCCCAGCTCGATGCCATTGCTGGTATCACCGTTGCGCAGACGCTTGTAGTGGTTGTAAACCGCAACCGCCAGCACTTTCTTCGCTCTTTCCTGACCGATGACATAATCATCAAGGTGATGGCGAATCTCATGTGGGGTTGGCAACGCACTGCGTTCACGATGCGGGGCAACTTCTTTAATCTCTTCGCGAATGATGTCGTTGCACAGGTCAACACACTCATCGCAGATATACACTGACGGCCCGGCAATCAGCTTTCGCACTTCATGCTGGCTTTTGCCGCAAAAAGAGCAGTACAGCAACTTTCCTGAACCGTCTTTGCGCTTATCTGTCATCAGTTAACCTCTTCTTGTTCTCAGGCCATACCCGCGTACGGCTCTGGCCGTGCAAAGACGGCCGAAATTCATTCAACCCATAATAGTACCATTGTCCTGTTAACTATAGACCAGGGACAACGGTAAGTCGGGTCTTATTGGCGATGCGTCAGAATTGAATCGACTAATCCATACTCTACCGCTTCACTTGCAGAGAGGAAACGGTCACGCTCAGTATCACGCTCGATTTCTTCCAGCGTTTTACCGGTGTGCTCAGCCATCAGCTCATTCATACGCTGCTTAACTTTAAGAATCTCGCGCGCATGGATCTCAATATCTGACGCCTGGCCCTGATAGCCGCCCAGCGGCTGGTGGATCATTACGCGTGAGTTTGGCAGACAGAAACGTTTGCCTTTGGTACCCGCCGTCAGCAGGAACGCACCCATTGAACAGGCCTGTCCCATACAGATAGTACTGACATCCGGTTTGATAAATTTCATGGTGTCGTAGATCGACATACCGGCCGTGATCACACCGCCTGGTGAATTGATGTAGAGATAGATATCTTTTTCCGGGTTTTCAGCTTCCAGAAACAGCATCTGCGCCACGATCAGATTAGCCATGTGGTCTTCAACCTGGCCAGTCAGAAAAATGACGCGCTCTTTCAGCAGACGGGAGTAGATGTCGTAAGAACGCTCACCACGCGAAGTTTGTTCAACCACCATTGGCACCAGCGCATTGTGCGGTGCAGTATATTCACGATCGCCACTGTATGACATTACCGTCTCCTGGATAAATTTCATTGGCAACATTCTGTACCGATTCTACGTAAGACGCGCGGGAAACTCCACGTCGCACCTTTTCCGACACCTTCAGGACGGTTAATCAGCCAGCCTCACTCTCATTTCTGCATACTCCCACTATCTGGGGATGCTGCACGCATGTTTCAAGCATAACAATCTTTTCCCTGTTCGCTAACCTCGAAAAAGCGATGCGTGAATAATTTGCCGATTAATTAAACAAATAGCAGCGAAGTGTGGCGTTCTGTACGCAAAACACAAAAAAGCCCGCGACTTTTCAGTCACGGGCTTAGCACAGACGGTTAAATGCGTGATCAGGCCTGAGCGGTCTGATTCATCAGTTCCTGGAAGTTGGTCTCTTTCTCGGTCACTTTAGCTTTCGCCAGGACCGCTTCAACCGCTTGCTCTTCCAGCGCGACGTTGCGCATATTGTTCATCAGCTCGTTATTCTTGCTGTAGAACTCGATCACTTCCTGCGGATCTTCATACGCAGAAGCCATCTCTTCAATCATGGTGCTTACGCGTGCTTCGTCAGCTTTCAGCTCGTGGGTACGAATCACTTCGCCCAGCAGCAGGCCGACAACAACACGGCGTTTAGCCTGCTCTTCGAACAGTTCGCGTGGCAGTTCCAGCGCCTGCTGTTCGTTGCCACCGAAACGCTGTGCAGCCTGACGACGCAGAACGTCGATTTCGCTGTCAACCAGCGCAGCTGGCACGTCGATTTCGTTAGCTTCAACCAGACCGTCGATCGCCTGAGTTTTGATGCGGTTACGGATAGCGCCTTTCAGTTCGCGCTCCATGTTCTTACGCACTTCAGTACGCAGACCGGCAACTGAACCATCTTCAACGCCGAAACGTTTGATGAACTCTTCAGTCAGCTCTGGCAGTTCGCGCGTTTCAACTTTCTTCAGCACGATTTCGAACTTCGCATCTTTCCCTTTCAGGGTTTCTGCGTGGTAGTCGTCCGGGAATTTCACGTCGATAGTGAAAGTCTCGCCCGCTTTGTGACCCACAACGCCTTCTTCAAAGCCTGGGATCATGCGGCCCTGGCCCATTGCCAGAACGAAATCAGAGGCTTTGCCGCCTTCGAACTCTTCACCGTCAACAGAACCGTTGAAATCGATAGTGGCACGATCTTCCGGACCTGCAGCAGCGTCGCTTTCGATCCAGTTGGCCTGCTGCTTGCGCAGGGTGTCCAGCATGGTATCAACGTCAGCATCAGTCACTTCAACCACTGGTTTTTCGACTTCGATGTTTTCCAGGCCTTTCAGCTCTACTTCCGGATAGACTTCGAATTCAACCGCGTAGGTGAAATCCTGACCTTCTTTGTACTCGCCTGGCACGTAGTTTGGTGCGCCAGCTGGATTGATTTTTTCTTTAATGATGGCGTCAACGAAGTTGCGCGTCATCAGCTCGCCCAGCACGTCCTGACGGACAGAAGCGCCGTAACGCTGCGCAACGATGTTCATAGGCACTTTGCCTTTACGGAAACCATCGATGCGGACTTTTCTGGCAACGTCAACCAGTTCTTTTTTTACTGCACTTTCGATGCTGTCAGCTGCAACAGTAATCGTAATGCGACGGCCCAGGCCCTGAGTGGTTTCTACAGAAACTTGCATCTTGTTACCTCAAAAAAATCACGTGCTCGGTCAACTTCAGACACCACACATAGTGAAATGCGCCGTATCCAACAACCGGGACGGCTTCCGTGAAGAGAACCTGATCCCTGTTACCAGAAGCGTCCCGAAGACATTCAGGAAAAATAGACGCAGCATTATAGCGGCATCGCTGGAATGAGTCGAGGATGCTAACTCACCACGTGTCTGATCTCACGTACCTGATTGCGTTGATGAACCTGACATCATTTTCAAAACGAATCCGATATGCGGATGCCTGATAAAAACGGGAACTTATGAGCGCCCGTTTTTATTCTTCTCAACCCCTCCCCGACCGGCCAGATGGCCTTGATCTTAATAGGAGACATGATCTGCCAGATATCATTTACATGCGCCGTGCATTTGACTGGAGCTGACCATTCGCCAGACACCCCATTGGCCATCTGAACCCGGTGTTACCCCCCTTGTCCACCAGCCATTTTTCCACACGCTCCCCTTCCATAAGACACTGGTACAAGGGGTGCTGTATGCTGTTCCTGCATTCCACTCTGGTGCCTGAGGTTGTGGTGCGGGTGCGTGTACCTCAGAAGGCTCCACCTCAAAGGCATGAACAGACACTGCACGACGTAATCCCAAACTGCTGGTTGCTGTGACCTCCGCGCTATAACGCCCTGCAACCAGACCTGCTTTTATCTGGCCTGAAGCATCAATACCCTTTTCAACAATCTGGTTATTCTTACGCAAGATCCACTGGTAAGTCGCTTCCCGGAAGTTAGCCGCCGCTTTCAGCTGCTGAGGCTTATCATGAGAAATGCTGACCGGACCGGTAATGGTCACTTCCGGTGAGACGCTGGTGATATCAACAAATCTGGTCGTAGTGCCATGGCTGTTACTGGCCGTGACCTGAAAACGCGCCGTGACATTTTTCACCTCTTTCGGGATAACAAACTCTGCCGTCGCAGCTTTGTTGTTTCTGACATAAATACGTTGGTCTCCCGAAATATGCGACCAGTTGTAAATAACATCGTCACGATTGCTTTTCGCCGTCACACTGTAGGCAAAACCGTGATTAAACGTGGCAACGGCAACAATGTTGTCCTGGCTCACGCTAAGCTCAGGCGCCAGATTCGACGTTTCATCCGATTTTTCGCCAGGCTGCGGTAAATGCATTTCCGCGACCTTTTGTCCTGCCGCTTCGCTGAAATGCATCCCCCATTGCAGGAAATAATTCCGCAGATTGTATCCTGCAGCCTGGCTGTAAGCCACTACGCTGAAATCATAGACCTTTTGGGTTCCATGCATGACATATTGCTTCTTAGCAGCCATATCCTCACCGGGCGCCGCGTAAATAGCGCGCAGTCGCGCCTGATTTACTTTTGGGAAGAAGTCTTCACCATAGCTGAAACGAAGATAGTTAAAGAAGGCCAGCTTACGGAACAAATTTGTTATTTTCGTAAAATCGGCATAATGAGGGCCAGACTGGATGAATTTCACAACGGCATCTTTGTCCCAGTTCCCCTCTTCCTCCGTAATACCGCTATGACACTTGTTGAGAGGATAGTGCTTTCCTCTTATCAGCTGACAGGCTTCTGAGGAATAGCGGTTGACCTGGATTTCCGAAAACGGCCCCCACACATTCTCATGCATGGGTTCATGTAAATGCCCTACTTCATGCCACATCCCCCAATCATCCGTATTCATTCTTGATGAACTGAAACCAACACCGGTAAACCCTCGCCGGTAAGTGGCGTAACAACATGTGTCATAATTATAAAAAAGTGATCCCAGCCCTGATCTGAATATCTCTTCAGAGCCATCCATTCCATTTAATTTTTCATACAACGCAGAGACCTGCAAATTTTCGCCAAGCACAGTGTTGATATTTTCCGGGGTGACATCAACAATCTTTTTGGGAACCAACGTATTGGCTCTGCCATCAAATAAATAAGAAAAACCAAAATGTCTGGCCGTTATTTTACTGTTTTCCCAGTCATCCTGAACATTTTGCCCAAGAATGAACAAATGATTATCTTTTCCGCCCGTGACCGTCAGGGGAACCGTAACGTCGCGTTGTGTTTTAACCGTATCGCCACAACCTAATAATAACACCCCGCGCTCGCTGAATGTATATTGGGTAATTTTTCCCGCAGCCAGCTCAACCTGGTTTTTAAACATGGTATCTGTATTTTTAAAACCATTCCCGGTAACGGCATAGCAGGTCGCGCCTGCGGGGATGGCACCCGCTGAGATCGTTACTGTCTGACCCGCATCTGCAGCAGTACGTGTAAAGAAGAATATCCCTCTGCCCACAGTTGCCTGCAGACTGTTCGTCCAGTCTCGGGTTTCATGGTGAACTATCGGCAGATTATAGTGATTGGGCGTGGCGGGCGGGTACATCTCCATTGAACGCTTCAGCCAGAACAGCGGGGTACGGCTGTCGCCGGAGTCTTTTATCACCTGGCTGCTGTTTTTTCCTAGTTGATCATAATCATAGCCAATCGCAGACAGGCCTTCTTTAAAACCCGGCTGGTTACCATACTGCTGCCACCATTGTGATTCGGCAGCACTGGCCTGCCATACAGAAGCCCCCAATGACATTGCAAGGGCAACACTTAATGTTATTTTGTTTATTTTCATAGTGCTACAATGAGACCTTTGAATTAGTCATTAAAATAAAAAATGATATTAATTAAATATATTGCATTACAGGTAATTACACTCTGAACACGGCCTTTTACTATAGTGCCGCTATAGCAACAAACCCACCAGAATATATCAGGATACAGAAACGCCTGCTGAGACAGAGGAAAGTACTAAATGGCCGATCTGATTCAGCGAATGAATAAAAAGCTATTCAGCCCTCCTTTATCTCATAACCGTTTTCGCCATATCAAATAGTGACGCGCAATGAGTAAAAAAGACATTTGCTATTTAAGAGGCGATCCACACCTTTTGTCTGATGCTGCATGAATCCTGAATCAACCTTTTACTACAGAAAGATTGCTGTCCACGCCTGCCTGAACTTCTCTTTTAATAAATCGTTGCACTAAGATTTATATTACCGCACTGAGAATCTGAAATATTACCCGGCCATATATCATTTTAAGTATTGGTTTAGCTGGATAAGCTAAGGCAATAACAGAAAAGACCGGAACATCTCAGAACAAAACGCTGAAATATTTCATCGCGCGTTTTCCGATAACTTGTCCGGTGGCCTCTGCACTCAGGCAGAGGCCTGGCCCGCAGTTAAATCGTTAGCGAATAACCTGCCAGAGGGAATGCGTTGCTTCTGGCGTCCAGTGTGCCATTGATGGGTGTCCCTGCAGGCAGCGATACTCTTTGCCTTTATAGGTAACAATATCGCCCGGTTTATAGTTCACACCGGTTTTCCAGGCTTCTGACGGCGAAGGTACTGGAGCGGGTTCTGGAGTCGGTGCTGGAGCCGGTGCTGGAACCGGTGCTGGAGCTGGAGCCGGCTCAACCGCGCTGGCCTGCGTTTTAACCTTCAATGCTGCACTCGCCAGCGACGCTTGTCCTTTAGCGTTTTCAGCCACTACGGTGTAGCTATAGGTTGTCGCGGCTTTCAGACCCGTATCGGTAAATTGGGTTCCCGCCAGCGTGCCGACTCTAATGCCATCACGAAGGACCTGATATTTTACCGCACCGGCAACACCCTTCCATTTAATACTCAGGTTTGTTTCACCGGCAGAGATCAGGCTCAAGCCGGCTGGCGCTGCAGGGGCCACAGACTCGGCCTCAGGAGCCGGAGCCGTTTTCACTTCCACCTGATTACTGTCTTCAGAGAGATTGCCTGCCGCATCACGTGCTTTAACGGTATAGCGATACGTTACGCCGCCCAGCTCTACGTTGGTGTCAGTCCAGCGGGTATCAGTTGTTGAGCCTACCGGCAAGCCGTTGCGCAGAATAGAATAACTCTTCACGCCCACGTTATCGGTTGAAGGCTGCCACACCAGCATGATGGTTTTGTCGTTTGCCATCACCCTGAGGCCGGTCGGGGCCGTTGGGGAGGTCACATCCGGAACCGCCTGATCGCCGGACATCAGGTCAGCCCGCTCTTTCATCTCGTTGAAGTAATCTACCTGCTGGGCAAGGGACGTCTGCTGGTCGTTTGCACCCAGCGTCCAGATGAAGAAACCACCATAACCGTTTTCTGCCTGCCATCCCGCACGGTTAACGTTAGTCTGACGACTTTCTACAAAGCGCCCTTCAGGTCCCCACTGGGAGTTAATCGTCTGGCCGAGGACAATTTTGCTCTTATCACCCACGGCGCGAGCGTAGTTGGCCATCGCTACGTCATATTTAAAGTTTGGACCGGCGTCATAAGCCATAACGTTAAAGAAGTCGAAAACATCCTTGCCCTGGGTCAGCAGCGGCAGGACTTCACCGTGATGGCTGGAGCGCGATGATTCGGTGAATGAGCAGTTTTCAGTGACCGTGTTGGACTGGCACTCTACCGGGTCAGCCCCTACGTGATAGGTCGTCAGGCTGATCAGTTTTTTACTGCCAGAAGCGTTCAGCAGCTCGCGCACTCGCTTTGCTACCGCCAGCACATTGTCATTCTCTTCTGGCGTCAGACGCGCCACTTTTTCAAAGTCAAAATCGATTCCGTCGAGCTGTACGGTTCCCGCCAGCTGATTGACGCCCATATCGCACGCACCTGACCAGTTGGTGTGCAGACACTGGCCGCTCATCTCTTCAGGCTTCAGATTCTTCTGGTAAACCGGGTAATTGGTTTGCAGCATTTTGACCAGATTCTGTGCCAGATTTTCGCGCGTTTGTGGGGAAGCCAGATAAGCCCACATGGACTCATAAGTTTCACCGCCGAAGGCGACCATCATTTTAATGCCTGGATGGGCCAGCTTAAGTCCGCTCCACCCGCTGTAAGCGGAGGCCTGGATGTACCACGGATCGTAGGTCGGCATGCTAACAATATTATCAGAGCTGGAAATGTTACCGTTCGCATCCCAGCCTCCGAATGAAAGCAGCAGCGTGTTGGCTTTAACATCTTTAAGGGTCTCAACAGACCCTGCACCGATCCCACCCCAGGAAGTCAGATAAGAAACCGCGTATTGCCCCTGCGCAGCAAAAGCCGACTGTGCCAGGAGGGCACCGCCGATTAAAAGAGGTAACGTTAATTTTTTCATTACATATCCTATGTTTTTATTGAATACAATATTTTTACTGCATTTAGTATTACGCCCTCTTTTAAAAAAATCTCTGGGGATATTTTCTTTTACTTTCAGAAATGAGGTAAATCAGACAAGAAGTATCTTAAAAAGATTATGATAAGAAATTCCTTAACCCCCCCACTCCTATTCTCAAATAATAAAAGAAGCCGTACCTTCCCCCCTGACTCTATTTAATTAAAAATCCTTTCCTCACTTAACAGCATCTCTGATGAAGAGGTATTTAAATGAATATTCAAACCCGGATGCTACACAAGCAAGGGGGGTTTACCTTGCTCGAACTGCTGGTCGTCCTGATGATCATTGCGCTTCTGGCTGGATTTGTCGGACCTAAGGTCTTTTCTAATATTGACTCGGCAAAAGATAAAACTGCCCAGCGTCAGATGCGCGCAATTGCGGATGCGATGGTGCAATATCGCCTTGATGTGGGGCGCTATCCTGATGAATCAGAAGGACTGCAGGCGCTAACGGAAAAACCCGCTTCAGCTCAAAACTGGAAAGGACCTTACCTAAGCCATCAGGTGCCACTGGATCCGTGGGGTCAGGCTTATCAGTGGCATAACCCAACAAGAGAACAAGGTTCTATTAATGACGTCGATATTACTTCTATGGGTAAAGGCGATAAAGTCATTACTTATGGGTTCTGATGATGTTACGCGCTGGATTGTTATTAATGCTCCTGCTCCCGTTATTTTCCGCCCGGGCTAACTGCTGGATAGATGCGGGAGCGCGCTACGGAATCGAACCTGAACTATTACAAGCTATCGCGATTGTGGAGTCGAATGGAAACACCAAAGCAATCAATAAAAATCGCGATGGGTCATTTGACGTTGGTTTGATGCAAATAAATAGCAGCCACTTTGATACGCTGTGGAAATTTCGTATTAGTCAGAAAGATTTGCTCAATGATCCCTGCCAGAGTGTTATGACCGGAGCATGGATTCTGGCCGGTCAGATTCAACGGTTCGGGTATACCTGGGACGCTGTCGGCGCCTATAACGCTGGCACGGCGAATACACCTAAACGCCGGGCGCTCCGTCAACAATATATAAAAAAAGTAGCTCCGCATTATGCCCGCCTTAAGAGGCAACGGAGCCACTCATAACTGGCAGAATGAAATCTTATACTGTTATCACCCTCACCGAGGGTAAACGCGTTAGTCAGTCAGTGCTTGCGACTTCAGCCGACGATGCCGCTCTTCGCGTCACTTCAAAAGGCGGCATCGTACTGCAGGTACATGCACGCCCTGCACGTAGGGATAAACGCTTTCCGCTGAGTTTATTTTTGCAGGAACTTATCGCCCTGCTTGAAGCCGGACTTGTCGTGGTTGAAGCCATTGAAGCTCTGCGCGAAAGCAGCCGGGACAGCACTGCAACGCTGGTGCTCGATACGCTGATGAACAGACTCTATGAGGGAGCCCAGCTTTCACAGGCAATGTCGACACTGCCTGCGCTATTTCCGACGCTGCTGATTAATACCGTGGCCTCCTCAGAACAAACCGGCCATCTTCCGATCGCTCTGACCCGCTTCCAGCATTATGAAACCCGGATGGAAATACTGCGCAAACGCATTAAAGCCACGCTGCTTTACCCCACTATCGTTATCTCCGCCGGAGTGGCGATACTGGTATTCCTGCTTGGCTTTATTATTCCGCGCTTCTCCGTGGTGTTTGACGGCATAAAAGATCCCTCATCCAGCGCCCAATTAATTCTCTGGTGGGGCAAGTTGACGCAAAACCACAGCACACTATTGATTGCCGGCTGTGCCGCCACTATTGCCGGAATTGTGGTGGCGGTAAGAAGCCCTCGCCTGCGTAAGCGTTTACTCGACATGCTGCTGCAGATTCCTCAGCTACGTCAGAAACACCAGTTAGCCATACTGGTTCGCTTTTACCGCACCCTCGGACTGCTGCTGCAGGGCGGCCTACCCGTTCCGCAGGCGCTGACGCTTAGCCGGGACGTCCTGCCTGAGAGCCACCGCCCGCAAATTGAGCAGGTCATTCGCGATGTCGGAGCGGGCGAATCGCTCTCCCGCATGCTGGAAGCTCAGAATCTGACCACGCCAGTCGCCACCCGTTTAATGCAGGTCGGCGAGCGCAGTGGTGAACTGCCAGCCATGTGCGAGCGAATCGCCGCGTTTTACGACGAGTCGCTGGAACGCGCGATTGAAACCTTCAGCAAAGTTTTCGAACCGGTTCTGATGATTGTGGTGGGCGGCATCGTCGGCCTGGTCGTTTTTTTACTCTATATGCCCATCTTCGAGCTTGCAGGAGGATTGCAATAATGACCGATTTATCCGCGTCTATCGGCAGCGTCGACGCGCTCATGAAGCTGTGTGTCGAGGAACGTTGTCAGACGCTGGCGACACTTCTGGAGCATTTCCCTGAACGTCTGCACGATACAGCCGAAGCATTGGGGATGATCCCTCTTTCGGCGGTCGGCGTCACCGAAGAAAATGAGGATTTTAGCCGCCTGGCGTTGACCGAGGCCCTCAGCTATCGCGCGCTCCCGCTGCTGATTGACAAAACGTTCTACGTTGCACTGGCCGATCCATTCTCCCTGACGCAGCGCCAATGGGCCTATAGCATGAATGCGCAGCCTGCACTGCTCTCGCTTTCCTGGCTGAACGCCCGGCTGGACGAGCTTAGCAAACAGCAGAGAACGCTCGATCAGCTTGAACAGCAGAGCAGCGACGAAAGCAGCGACATTCAGTGGCTGGAGATTACACCCGCAGCCATTGCCAGCGAGCCTCATGCGGTCATCAAACTGGTCAATGCCACCTTGTTTGACGCGCTGCAAAGCCGTGCCAGCGACATCCACCTTAGCGCCGTTGCCGATGGCCTCATGGTGAAATATCGCATTGATGGCGTGCTGCACGCCATCCGGCATTGCGCCGGTATTCAACAAGCCGAACAGGTTATATCCCGACTCAAGGTTCTGAGCTGCATGGATATTTCGGAGCGGCGTATTCCGCAGGACGGTCGCTTTAAAGCCTTAATACTGCAGCGTCCGGTTGATTTCCGCGTATCTATCGTTCCCGGTATTCACGGCGAAGATGCGGTGCTACGCGTACTGGATAAATCTCACGATCAGAATATCCAGCTGGAAACGCTGGGCTTTGATGAACACACACTCAAGGCGATTCGGCAGCTGACTCATCTTCCCCATGGCATGGTGCTGGTAACCGGCCCGACGGGAAGTGGCAAATCCACCACCCTCTACTCTGCGCTCAGCGAACTTAACAGTGGGGAAAGCAAAATCATCACTATCGAAGATCCCGTGGAGTATCAGCTCAATGGCGTGCTGCAGATCCCGGTCAATGACAAAAAGGGACTGACCTTTGCCCGTGGCCTGAGAGCCATTCTGCGACACGACCCGGATATTATTCTGGTCGGTGAAATACGTGATGGCGAAACGGCAGGCATTGCCGTTCAGGCTTCTCTGACCGGGCACGTCGTGCTCTCGTCAGTCCACGCTAACGATGTCTTCAGTGTGCTCGAGCGTTTTCTTTATATGCAGGTCGAACCCGCCAGCCTGATCGCCGCCCTGAACGGCGTCGTCGCGCAGCGCCTGGTCCGTCAGATTTGTCCTGAATGCGGTGAAGATGCCCCACAGCCAGACGCGATGCCTGATGCCTGGCAGTCTGAACGGTTAGGCTCACTGGCACCCCGCTGGCGACGAGGGCGTGGCTGCGATGCATGCCGACACAGCGGTTACCGCGGCAGACTGGCGCTGGCTGAAGTTCTGCATTTCAGCGATGCAATAAAAGAAGCCATGCTAGTCAGAGCGTCGGTTCGTCAACTTCGACAGGTCGCGCTGGACGATGGCTTTGTCCCGCTGACCACTATCGCACTCCGTGCTGTTGCGGAAGGTAAAACCACCCTCGAGGAAGTCAATCGTGTTATCGCTCACTAAGGCATGGGAGTGTGATATCTGGCCCCATGCGCTGCGCCTGCGCATGGGTAAAAAAGTGATTGCAAGGCACGAACGCGTGGCCGGTGAGACGCTGGATACCGCTCTCAGTATGCTCTTTCGCCTGCGTTCACCTTCGTTTCCGTGGCACGATAGTGTGGCATTTAACGTTGATACTGACGATTTGATGCTAATGGTTGTGCCCTGGCAGCCCGGTGTGGCAACGCCGCAGGAGCTTCTGCAGCTGGCACAGCTTCAGGTCATGCAACATGACAGCGCCGCTCTGCAGAAAGGTGGCTGGATGATGCGTTTTGAGTCAGCGTGCTGGCAGCAACCTGCCCTGGTTTCAGGGGTACAGCATTCCTGCTGGGAGAGGCTTCAGGCGCTGGCCCGTCGGGAGAAACTGCGCTTTCGAGGTATCGAAACCCCCTTTCAACGCCTGCTGAAACACAGTCGCCTTACGTTTCCGGAGAAAGCGCTATTTATCACGATCAGCGCGCATCAATGCCGCATCGCCAGCCGGATCAATCGGGCCTGGCATGAGGTCAGCACTATCTCACTGCCTCAACAGGAGACGGTTACCCAGCTGCGCGTCATTGCACGACTCAGCGGTATGACCGACTGCCCTCACTACCTTTTGAACACTGAAGAAGGCGAGCTACAGATTATTACGCCTCAGGAGAATGGGGTATGACACCACTGTTTTCACCTGCTCCCCCCTGGGCGGGACGGGTACTGCTGCTAACTGGCCTGCTTTGTCTGCCGGTCGCCGGATTAGTCATGCGGGAAACGCTACGCCAGCAGCATCTTGAGTATCAACTCACCCAGGCAGAACAGCAACTTGCCGCTCACCAGCGCATGCAGCAACAACTTCAGGCTACGCAACTGCGTCGCCAGCGTCAGTCTCATCAGTTAACGGCGATACCGCCGGCTATCCGCATGATGGACAGTGTGGGCAGCGAGCTATCGTCTGAGATCGCTCTGATAAGCATCAACATCGCCCCTGAAAAACGCGATGTTCATCTGACCGTGAAAGCCACCAGCCTGAATGCCCTGATGGCTTTCAGCCAGCGCTTGCAGCAGCTTCCCGCGCACGTTGCGCTTCAAAACCATCGTCCCACAGAAAGCACTGAAAACGGCTGGGCTGTAAGCGCCACGCTTGACGTCAGTTTCAGCGCGGAGGATCACCATGCCCCTAAAAGATAGAGGCGCAGTGTTGCGCTGGCACGCAGCGATCCTTTCCGGGCGCATAGGACGTATCCCACTGCTGCTGAGCACCCTGCCATGCGGACTGCTGGCCTTTTGGCTGGGCGTGCAGATACCGCATACCACCGCTCAGCAGGAGAGCCTGGCGAAAATCCAGTCTCAGTTGCGCGTTCAAGTGCCACTGGATAGCCAGCAGCCAGCGCTGGAGAGCCACATAACACCCAGTGAATATCAGCTGGTCGGGTTGGTGTTCGACAGGCTCAGTCAGGGTGGCTTGCGCGTGGAAGCCAGCCGATATCAGCTGGATAAGAACGCGGCCAAACCCGCTCTGCTACTGGATATTCCCCTGCAAGGCGAGTATCTGCCGCTGGTTGAGTCGCTGGAAGCGCTGGCACGAACCCTGCCGCTGGAGATTGAGCAAATAACCCTGAAGCGTGCTTCACCGCTGGAAAGCCTACTCAGCGTAACGGTTCGCCTTCGCCTGCTGAAGGCGACGCTATGAAGCTTCCTCGTTACCTCCAGGTTGCGCTCCTGGCCACCGCCGTCGCCGTGGTATGGAGTCATTTCAGTGATGATGACTCTGCGCCGGTGACACCCCAGATGATAAGTCCCGTCACGGCGCACCAGATAAAACAGACTGAAGCACCGGCCTCCACGCCCCGGCCAGAGCGAATCGATCTCTTTCCGTCGCCAAAGCCTGACGCCGTAGCGGAGCAGGCAATGCCGGTTGAGCAGGCGAAGCCTGAACCGACCGCGCCTGACCTGCCGCTTCATGCGCTGGGCGCATGGTGGAGCGGTCACCAGCGCATCATTGTCCTGACCGACGGTGTCGAAACCTGGCCCGTCTGCAGACAGTGCAAAGCGTCTGGAAAAATCTGGCTCGGTAGCGAGCCGGTTAGAGGATGGAAATTAACAGCGGTGAAGAAAGACCACCTTCTATTTGAATGGCAGTCAACCCATGCGCAGCAAAGGCTGGAGCTTGGAGAGCTGCAATCGGAGCCTAAACAATAATGATGAAAATCACGCCCATTACTGCGTCCATTTTATTCTGCTTCCTGCTAAGCGGCTGTGCGAAAAATGAAATGCCTGCAGCCCACTCATCCGCTATTGAGCAACCTGAGGCATTGATGCAGCGACTCAGGGAGGTTGACCAGCAACGTATCACCGCGCCTCAGGACGTCAATCTGCTGGCGGAAAAAGCGAACATTTCGAGAAAGCTGGCCGCCAGCCACCTGAAAAACGCAGACCTCGCTATCCGTAAAAACAACTACCTGCTGGCTTCACAGCAATGGCAGAACGCTTTGAAATATGAGCCAGGAAACTTTATTGCTCTTCAGGGGCTGCGGAAAATAAATAGTCGCCGTGTGCTGGACACGCTTTATAAAGATGCGGTGAATAATACCCACAGCAACCCGGAACTGGCCTTACAGAATATTCAAAAGGTACTGGAAGAAGATCCCAACTGGCCCCAGGCGAGGGAGCTTCGCGATCATCTGCTGCGCGAGATTACCCGTATTAACCAGCCGGAGAATCACCTTAATAAAGAGCTACAAAAGAGTATTTCTCTCAATTTTCGCGAGCATAGCCTGGTTGCCATCTTTAACACAATTAGCCAGATGACAGGCGTAAACATCATCTTTGATAAGGATGTCCCACCGAATACGACGGCGACGCTGATTGCTAAAAATACTACCGCAGAAGATGCCATTAACCTGATGCTGCTGACTAACCACCTGCGCAGGAAAGTGTTGAACAGCAACACACTGCTGATTTACCCAGCCACACAGCAAAAAGAGAAGATGTATCAGGACATCGTAGTGAAAACCGTATTTCTGGGATACGCCAAAGCTAAGGATGTCAACGTAGCCTTGCGCAACATGTTAAAATTAAAGGATATACACGTTGATGAACGCACCAACTCCGTCAGTCTGCGTGGTCCAAAAGAGACCGTGGAGAAGGCTGAGCGACTGCTGGTTACTCTTGACCGTCCAGAGGCGGAAGTAACGCTCGCCGTTCAGGTGCTGGAAGTGAACTCCAGCGATATCGAAGCGCTGGGCATTAACCTGCCGCAAAAAATCAGTGCCGGTTTCGTTAGCGGCGCTGAGAATGAAGGCAGCGGAATACCGCTTAAGGGCATCAACAGCAGCAACGTGCGGGTTAATATCGAAAACATGTCCGTTGACCTGAGAAAAGTACTGGGGAACGCCCGGGTATTAGCCAATCCCCGTATTCGCGTTAAAAACAACAAAAAAGCGCAGATTGATATCGGCGAAACGATCCCGGTTCTGACCAGTAATGTGCAGGACGGTTTCTCTCAGCAAAAAGTCGAGTATCAGGATGTCGGGCTTAAGCTTGAGGTCACGCCGGACATCAGCGTGGATAACAACATCCTGATGGACGTGAAATTTACGCTCAGTAGCCTGGGCACGGCAGAGAGGGGCGAGCACGGTACAGTCTACTACCGCACCAATAAGCGCGAGGCGAATACGACGTTAAGCAGCCTGAACGGCGAGACACAAATGCTGGCTGGCCTGATTAAACAGGAAGAAAGCGTCATTGATAGCGGTACCCCGGTACTGAGCAGTATTCCTGTTATCGGCAGACTATTTGGCAGCAAATCCCACAATAAGCAGCGAACCGAAGTCGTGCTGTTGATCACGCCGACCATCGACCACAACCTCGATCTGCCGGGCAGCCATATCAGTACCATTGAGATGGGCACTGACGACCTCACTGGCGACAGCATTCAGCTTCGCAGTTTGCCGCAGTCGGATACCGGGCAGCGTTACACTGCGCCAGAGCTTGCGCCTCCTGCACAATTTCCGGCACGCACCAGCACCCTGCCACCACCTGTACTGGATGACACTTTAGCGCTGAACGGATCGCATTAATGAACGGCCAGCGTGGTTTTACTTTGATAGAAATGATGGTGACACTGGCAATCCTCGCTACCTTAGCTGCGGCTGCCACACCGCTGATACATCGCTATCACCAGCAGCAGCATGAGACAGAGTTGCGGGAGTCTCTCCGTACCCTGCGTACCGCAATCGACGCCTGGTATCAGGCTGGCAAGGACGGGAAGATTGAGAAGAAAGCCAACGAATCGGGCTATCCCCCTACGCTTAAACAGCTGACTGAAGGCGCAACCGATGTCACTAACCCCAACGGGAGTCGCCTTTATTTCCTGCGACGAATACCCAGAGATCCGATGTGTGACTGCCCGGGTCGAAGGGCAGAGGATACCTGGCGACTACGGGCTTCAACGCAGCCACCGGGTGACTTCAGCGGTGGCGGTAAAGATGTGTTTGACGTCAGTAGCAGTAGTAATGGCAGCGGCCTGAATGGAGTGCCCTATGCGCAATGGTGAAAAAGGATTCACCCTGATTGAACTGCTCGTCGTCATGGCGATCATCGCAACATTGCTGACGCTGGTCGCGCCGCGTTTCTTCCAGCAGGCGGACCAGGCCAAAGAGGTGGTGCAGACGCACAATTTGAATACCCTGCGCAACGCTATCGACCATTTCCGTCGCGATCGCATTGTGGGGCCCTATAGCATGGACGAACTGATTGAAGCGGGCTATCTGCGGGAAATGCCGCTGGATCCGGTCACCAATAGCCGTGATAGCTGGGAAGTCAAAACCGACAATAATGGCCAGATACTCGATGTTACAGCGCCTGCCGGCTCATCCAGAGGGTCTTAATATGCCACACAGTAAACGGCAAGGTGGTTTCACCTATCTGTTATTGCTGGTCGCCATGTCGGCATTGGCGTTGTCGCTGCTGAAAAGTCAGGAGGACGTGCAGATGCGCCACACGGAACAGCAGGAGGCAGAACTGCTGTTTCGCGGTGATCAATATCGTGCGGCGATTACCGCCTACCGCGCCGCAGGCAACGGCTGTTTTCCCGTGCGCGTTGAACAGCTGTTAATCGACAAACGTGGACCCGCACCGCGCTATCACCTTCGTCAGGTCTGGATTGATCCATTAACAAACGATAAAACGTGGGGGGCTATTTACGACTCGCAGGGGCGCTGGGTTGGTGTGCGCAGCCAGGGTAGCGGTAAGCCGCGCCGTAAAGTGGGTTTCAGTCACGATGCCGAAACGTTTTCAAAGGCCAGTAGCTATTATGATTGGGCATTTAAGGTTGATACCGATCCGAAGGCTCCTCTGCCTGCGGCCTGCGGGCGGTGAATAAATAAAAGCCCGCGCAGACTCTTCCGATGCTCAGTGCACTCTGACACCCGCTTCAGCTCCCCATAAAAACCAATCAGCCCAGAGAGAGTCTTGTACAAATTGACAATATTTTTCTTCATATTAGCCAATATATAGAAATTACTTAATGCATAGAACTATCATCTCATACCTTTTTTCTCCCTGGATCGTTACCGTTACTCCGTTATTTTTGGTTCAATCTGAATAAGGAGTAAGCGCTTATGCTTTCTACAAAGAAAAAAGTTCTGGCTATCGTAATGGGTAGCCTCGCAGTATCCGCCCTGTCGGGCCCGGCATTTGGCCATGGCGCAATGGAAAACCCCAGAGCCCGTCAATGGGAATGCAATAACCAGGGCGGCATGTGGAATCCGGGCTCGATGAAGAGCGCCGCCTGCAGAGCCGCGCTTGAAAACAGTCCTGCGGGCCCAAATACGTTCGTCAACTGGAATGGTTTTACTGGTTTTGCCAAACCCCCGCACGCGGTAACTCAAACTGATGTTCGCGATGGTATGCTTTGCAGCGGCAGTAACCCGGGCTACGCGGGCTTTAATCTGCCGCGTGCAGACTGGACTGCCACGATCATCCAGCCTGACAGTCATGGTCAGGTCGGCATGACTTACTACTATACCGCGCGACACACTCCGTCCTTCATTGAGTTTTATATCAACAAGAAAGATGTCGACATCACGAAAAAAGCGCTGGGCTGGGATGACGTAGAACTGCTGAAGAAATTCGATATTGCCGCCGGTGATCCTAGCGTTCGTCATACTGTAAACGTTACCATTCCGGCAGACCGCGTGGGCAAAGCGATCATTTTTACCCGTTGGCAGCGAATCGATCCTGTAGGGGAAGGTTTCTATAAATGCAGCGACGTGAATATCAAAGCCCGTGACGGCTCTGAAGCGCCGGCTGGTGGGGGTGAAGAAGAGGAAACCATCCAGAGCAGCTGGACAGAAAAAGGCAACTTCATTACCCAGGCCCACAAGCCAGCCGTGGGTGAAAAAGTCCGTTTCCGCCTGATGGGTGGAACCCGTGGCGATAACCTGATTGACGTTAATCAGCCGATCACCGCACAGAACATCAGTAACAACCAGTGGGTTGTTGAACTGGGTCAACTACTGAATCGCGATCACAGCAATGAGCTGCAGATTGGTCAAAAACAGTCTGATGGCACCATTCGCTTCAACGAACAGCTTCCACTGAGCAACCAGGTCTTCGTCAGCAATAGCATCTACGGTTATGCCATTGAAATCGTGAGCAATGCGGAGACCCCGGTGATTACGCTTGACCGCTATACCATTTCTCCAGTTGCCACTACCAGCGCCACCTACAACTATGCCGTGACCGGTAGCAGCGACAAAGCCGGTGTTAACTGGCAGTGGAAGCATATCGCAGGCGATACACATATCACCGCAAGCCCGGCAAACCAGGCAACAACGCAGATCCGCGTTGCTGGTGGCGTGAAAGGCGGCGCAACGGCCACCTTCGAACTGGTGGGCAGCAGCGCCAATGGCCATGCAGGTAAAGCCACACTGAAAGTCAGCGTAATTGCACCAGAAGTCTCTCCAACCGGCCCGGCGAACATGGCTTCGGATAAAGGTGGAAAGTTCACGGCAAAAGCCAACTTTGATTACGATCAGGGTCGCGTAAGCTACCGGTGGGCGCTGCTCAAAGAGGGCCGTGAAGTCTCCGGTATCGATCAGAATGGCACTGTCAGTACCGGTCTGCAGGCAGGCGATTATAAGGTAAAAGTGACCGCTGAGCTGGATAACGGCCAGCGTACCGCGACCGGTATCACTACCCTGAAAGTCACCGCAAAAGATGAGCCAGCTACCAGCAGCTATGCGACCTGGGTTTCCGGCAAAACTTACTCCGCCGGAAACACAGTAAGCTGGAATGGCATTAACTACATCGCCCGTAACTGGACGAAGTCTGAACCGGGTAAAGGCAGCGATTGGAAATTGTACGAGAATGCTAAACCGGTCGCGTGGATGTCTACGATGGTTTACGAAAGCGGTAACCTGGTTACCCATGCTGGCAAAACCTGGAGAGCGAGTCAGTGGATCGGTCAGAACAATGCACCAGGCACGGCCCCTGCCTGGAGAGAGCAATAAAGGCATAAACACCGTCCGCGTGACGGGCGGAATATAAC
>NZ_JBXUHX010000034.1:0-39065 GCF_058148845.1 Pantoea sp. RCC30.1
AGCAGCGTGCCGCCTGGCAACGCGCGATTGCACAGGGTGGTGAGCTTTCGCTGCCTGGCTAATGCCCTCATTTATCGAGATGAAAACGCTTTTTTATTGTTTTTTGCCCTTTTGGGTTAAGAGCGTCGTGCATGACATTTAGCTGGACGTTGATAGAATAATTTCGCTTCCGAGAGAAGCGTATGATGTCCGGTTGTCAGCACTACCGAAAACCATCGTTAAAATCCTGTTATCTGCTAAAAGTCGCGCTGATTTTTGCGTAAATTGTGTAATGGCGGTTTTGTGTACATTGTGTAAAAACAGGATGTAAAATCTGGTGGAATTATCCGGTGTGAAAAAACGCAGGATAATCAGAGGGATAATTTTAGCGTGTTCCCCGCACGAGCGGGGATGAACCGCACTAGCTTCACACCTCTACAGGAACTGTTTGTATCAAACGCTCTGATTTTGTATGAGAACTGCACTACAGATGTTTGAGGGGCCTCAATCGGAGCCCTCATTGCATCATACGACTAGGGTTCTTTCACCATGGATATAATAAGCGTACCTGGATCTTTGATAATACCCACGGACAGAGATACTTTCGGTTCCGGGCCGGTCCAGCAGTCACCCTGGATATCACAGGTGCTGGATTTTTTATATCCATGCTGTTCGAGATATCTATCAATTTGGCTTGTATCAGTCGTACCCTGAAATTGTAATTCGTAAATGAGCAAGCCTGGCCCCGCAACGTTTGAGAAACTAAAACCGTAATTCTTTGTAACACGAGGCATGTTTTTAAGCAGTTTTGGGGTATAAAATTCGTATTGTCTTGTGTCTTTTTCCGTATATCTGGCGCTCCCTGCAAAATCCATCTGAACGTATGGCCATACAGAAATAAGTCCAGCAACTAGCAGCCCTGACACTATCAACATAACTTTATGCGAAAATCTCATAGCATTGCTTCTCCGCCTAATTGCATAAAGTTACCGTTAGCCGTAGCAATACCAACATTTCCTGATTCCCAGTTTTTATAAGGAGTAATCGTCCTCATGATGTCAGGTAAATGGCCGAAATAGGGTTGGGGGTTAGGGTAAATCGCTGGGTCAGGAAATAACAGCGGCTTGAAGGTTTCATTCTTCCAGGATCCAATTTTTCCATAGTAATCCCACCGTTTTTGCGCTTCTTCTTTGCTGACTGGTTTCAAAAGCGGGAACAGATTTATACACGTCATTATTCGATAAAACCCCAGCAGGTCTGAAACGAGATCTTCTCCGCTAAAGCCACTATCAGTGATTAAGTTATTAGGGAATGAATGCTGAAAATTTTCAAACTTTCTTGATAATGTCATCATCATTGCGAGGGCTATAGATTGTCGTTCAAAATATGTTTGCCCTTTTCGGATTCGCCAGGTGATGAACTTGCCTAAGCGTAGCCTCGTCTTGCCATCGACCATAGATTGTGAATAGGTAACGTCGTAAGTTTTCCCGCTTGATGCTTCACCAGCATTTATTTTTTGCATTAGCCGGATGATATCCCCACCCCTTGCATGTCCCAGATCAATCCAACCCAGCACTTCCGTATAAATTAAACCGCCGCGTAATCCGGTGGCGAGTCTCCCATCCATAATATCAATACGTTTACTCATCCTTAATGTCCATCCATGTTAAAACGTCATGTAATAAAGCAATCCTGCTATCTGATTATTACGTAATAACCTAATCTCATCCATTCTATTCGCATGCTTTAGGGCTTCAGGATTATCTCCTTGTCTCACCTGGTTTGTAAAAAGTCTGGCAAGTGTTTCCATAAGCCTGGTGTTCTTATCATCCTACCCGCTCAGTAATGAATGTGGAATGCATACCCTGATGCAGGGTGATAAATTTAAGTATAAATAACCAGAATGCTGTCATCTTCCTGATTAACATTTCACTGATTAGGATTTAACACTAAGTCTAATTAATTTTTTATAATTAACATGCAAAATAAAGATGCATCAAAAAATTTAACGGCAACTAAAAAGTTAGTTATCTTTACGTGGGGATAGTCTGTTTTACACTGGCAATGAGAAGGCCATTATAACGAATGGCTATTTATGATGGCTGTGTAGAAAATCTTTATTACTATTCATTAAAGAAAACTCGAGCCGATGGCAAATCTTCAGTAGGATGTCACTTATTATCCTATTGTTGTCTTAATTTAGCTGCCGTGGCTGCCTACTGGCAGAGATCATATTCCTGCACTAAGAAAATATCTCATGGGTAAAAAGGGGACCATGGTGGTCAGGGCGAGTTGTATTGGTTTAAGACAGACTTTGATGATTACGATAGTGAGTTTATTACTTTAGTTAGTGCACATCCAATAAACGTCACAGGTTCAGTTATCTGCAGACTGTGACAGATCATTATCCGTGTACTGCCAGCAGTTGCTGTGCACGGTGTATGGTTTTCCGTCCACTGCAACCGTGCAATTAGCGTCATGCCCGATGCAGTCCGTATTTATCAGGGCCTGTTCTGACTTAGCAAAGGGGCAGTTCTCCGTCCAGCCTCTATCCACCACCCTGGCGGGCGTATCGATCCGCATTTGCACATTCAGCGGCAACACCTCTTTTCCGCGGTAAAAATCTTTGTCCTCAGGAGTGTGGAGATATCAATTTATGCTCAAGAATCTCCCTCGGGCAGTTGAAAATGTGCCGCTAAACGCCGGATAATCCCATGCCTTTTTATCTGGCCGATTTTGACGGTCAACTATCTGCGGCAAGGTAAACGTTTGCCTGGCGGGTTAATCCCGACAGTGACGCCGTCTACCCGCTTATTCCAGGGACAGCGATGGTCGCAGAGCGATCCACACAACAAAAATTCTTGAGGCTCAACTATGTCAACTGAATCACGCCCGGCCAGTGGAAAACTGGACGCCTGGTTCTCCATCTCGGCGCGCGGCAGCAGCGTGCGCCAGGAAATTCTGGCCGGACTTACCACCTTCCTGGCGATGGTCTACTCCGTCATCGTGGTGCCGGGAATGCTCGGCAAAGCCGGTTTTTCCCCTTCCGCCGTGTTTGTCGCCACCTGTCTGGTCGCCAGCTTTGGTTCCATCCTTATGGGGCTGTGGGCCAATCTGCCGATGGCCATTGGCTGCGCGATCTCCTTAACCGCCTTTACCGCGTTCAGCCTGGTGCTGGGTCAGCACATCAGCGTGCCAGTGGCGCTGGGCGCAGTGTTCCTGATGGGCCTGCTGTTTACCCTGATCTCGGTGACCGGCATTCGTGCCTGGATACTGCGTAATCTGCCGATGGGCGTGGCGCACGGCACCGGTGTCGGGATTGGCCTGTTTCTGCTGCTGATTGCCGCGGATGGCGTGGGTCTGGTTGTGAAAAACCCGGCACCGGGCCTGCCGGTGGCACTGGGTCACTTCACCACTTTCCCGGTAATGATGACGCTGCTGGGGCTGGCCGCAATTATTGGACTGGAGAAGCGCCGGGTGCCGGGTGGCATCCTGCTGACAATTATCGCCATTTCGCTGCTGGGCCTGATCTTTGACCCGGCGGTGAGTTATCAGGGACTGTTTGCGCTGCCAAGCCTGCGTGACGCCAGCGGTCAGTCGCTGCTGTTCAGCCTCGACATCATGGGTGCAATGAAACCTGCGGTGCTACCCAGCGTGCTGGCGCTGGTGATGACGGCGGTCTTTGATGCCACCGGCACCATTCGCGCGGTCGCGGGTCAGGCAAACCTGCTGGATAAACAGGGCCAGATTATCAATGGCGGCCGTGCGCTGACCAGCGACTCGGTGAGCAGCCTGTTCGCGGGTCTGGTGGGCGCATCACCGGCTGCGGTTTATATCGAGTCGGCGGCAGGCACGGCGGCGGGCGGTAAAACCGGCCTTACCGCGATTGTGGTCGGTCTGCTGTTCCTCGCCATCCTGTTTATGTCGCCACTGGCTTATCTGGTGCCCGCTTACGCTACTGCACCTGCCTTAATGTATGTCGGTCTGCTGATGCTCAGTAACGTGGCAAAAGTCGACTTCGGTGATTTTGTCGATGCGATGTCGGGCCTGTTAACAGCAGTGATTATCGTGCTCACCTGCAATATCGTGACCGGCATTATGATCGGTTTCGCCAGCCTGGTGGTAGGGCGTCTCTTCGCCGGTGAATGGCGTAAGCTCAACGTCGGCACCGTGATTATTGCCGTTGCGCTTGTGGCGTTTTACGCCGGTGGCTGGGCGATCTGACTGTATAACCGGGCGTGCGACTGCGCGTCCGGAATTTTTCACTTTTTTCCCGCCCGGCGCACGCGTAGCTGACAATCTTCACAGCCGTTTGTTTTACACTTTAGCGCTTAACCAATGATTGAAAGAAACGACGCCTAAGGAAAGCATGGAAATCTTTTTTACTATTCTCATCATGACGCTGGTCGTGTCGCTCTCTGGCGTCGCGGCCCGCATTCTCCCTTTTCAGATCCCGTTGCCGCTGGTTCAGATCGCCGTAGGTGCGATGCTGGCCTGGCCAACGTTTGGTCTGCATGTCGACTTTGACCCGGAGCTGTTTCTGGTACTGTTCATTCCGCCGCTGCTGTTCGCGGATGGCTGGAAAACGCCGATCAGTGAGTTCCTGCATCATGGGCGCGAGATTATTGGCCTGGCGCTGGCGCTGGTCCTGATTACCGTGATCGGTATCGGCTATCTGATCTACTGGATGGTGCCAGGTATCCCGCTGATCCCGGCCTTTGCGCTGGCGGCGGTGCTGTCGCCAACCGATGCCGTGGCACTCTCCGGCATTGTCGGTGAAGGCCGCATTCCCAAGAAGATTATGTCGATCGTGCAGGGTGAAGCCCTGATGAACGATGCATCGGGCCTCGTATCACTGAAATTTGCCGTGGCCGTTGCTATGGGCACAATGGTGTTTACCTGGGGCGGTGCCAGCATTGAGTTCATGAAAGTCGCCATTGGCGGTCTGATTGCCGGTGTGGCGATCTGCTGGCTGTACGGTAAATCACTGCGTCTGTTCAGCCGCTGGAGCGGGGATGATCCGGCGACACAGACCGTGCTGCTACTGCTGCTGCCGTTCGCCTCTTACCTGATTGCTGAACATCTGGGTGTCTCAGGCATCCTGGCGGCCGTAGCTGCCGGTATGACCATTACCCGTTCCGGTATTATTCGTCAGGCACCCCTGGCGATGCGCCTGCGTGCTAACAGCGTCTGGCAGATGCTGGAATTCATATTCAACGGCATGGTCTTCCTGATGCTGGGCCTGCAGCTGCCGGACATTCTGCAGACCTCCATCGATCAGGCACAGGCCGATACTAACGTCGAATTGTGGATGCTGTTCGCCGATATCGGACTGGTCTATCTGGCGCTGATGCTGGTGCGTTTTGGCTGGCTGTGGATCATGCAGCGTCTGAGCAAACGTCTGTTGAAGAAGAAGCCGCTGGAGTTTGCTAACTACTCGCTGCGCGAGCTACTGATCGCCACCTTTGCCGGGGTGCGCGGGGCGATTACCCTGGCCGGTGTGCTGTCGATTCCACTGTACCTCACCACGGGTGAACCCTTCCCGGCGCGCTATGAGCTGGTGTTTATCGCCACCGGCGTGATTCTGGTCTCACTGCTGGTGGGCGTGGTGCTGCTGCCGATTCTGCTGCGCGGCATTGATAGCATCGACAAAGGTGCACATCGCCGTGAGCTGCAGAATGCTCGTGCGCTGATGGCGGGCGCAGCGGTTGAGAGCCTGCATAAGATGGAACAGCGGCTGGAAAATGAGTCGGAAGAGAACATCGATCCGGAACTGCTGAAAGAGGTGAGTCTGCGGGTGACGGGCAATTTACGTCGCCGCGCCGAAGGGAAGAATGACCTGGAGCATGCGCTGTACGCTGAGAACCTTGAGCGTCGTTTCCGCCTGACCGGTCTGCGCGCCGAACGTGCCGAGCTTTATCATCTGCGAGCTACCCAACAGATCTCCAATGAGACGATGCAGACGTTATTGCACGATCTGGATCTGCTTGAAGCGCTGCTGATCGAAAAAGAAGAGTAAGCCCTGACTGGCACGCCTGCGCATTCAGGCGGGCGTGCCAGCTTTTCACACCGACAGACGCGGCGGCTCATCCGGCCAGTGTTCGCGACAACAGTTTATCCACGCCTGCGCACTGCGCGACAGATAACTCCCTTCCCGCCAGATCAATCCCAGACTCCACTTCAGCTCCGATTCCAGCGGCAGCCACAATAGCGACTGCTTATCCAGCCGCTGACAGATCGGCTCCGGCAGAATCGCCAGCCCCATCTCCGCCTGCACCATCGCCGCCAGAAAATCCCACTGACCGCTGCGAACCGCCACCGTTGGCGTCAGATTGAGCCGCTGAAATGCCTGCATCAGCTGACGATTTAGCGAGAACTCCTCGTTGAAAATCAGTAGCGGATGCTCAGCCAGCTCAGCCAATCCAATCTGCTGGCGGCCGAGCCACTCAGGGCGGCGCGGCAGCAGCACGCAGAGCGGATGATGCATCAACGGCAGGGTGTTTAAGGGCAGCTCAGGATCGACCGGCAGTGCGGTCAGGGCGATATCGAGACTACCCGCCAGTACCGCCTGCTGAACGGTCAGACCGCCAAATTCAGAGATTTTCAGCTTCACGCCGGGGTAGCGACGGCGAAAGGCGGAAATCGATCCGGCTATTTGCATACCCACCATCGGCGGAATACCGAGCCGCAGCTCACCGGTTTTGAGTTGGTTGATGTCACCAATCTCCGCTTCCAGTTGATGAAACTCCTGCAGGATGGCCAGGCCGCGCTGATAAACCGCCTGGCCGCTGTCGGTGAGGTGCAGACGACGGCCATCGCGCAGGATCAGCGTGCAGCCCAGCTCCTCTTCCAGCTGGCGCAACATTTTGCTGATGGTCGGCTGCGTCACAAACAACTTTTGCGCCGCGCGGGTAAAGCTCTGCTGGCGAACCACCTCAGTAAAGTAACGCAGGGCGCGCACGTCCATAACTATTCCTTTCAGGCATGATTACGATAATTTTAATTCATTTTTTTCACCTTGTGCTGGCGTTTTATACTGATGACATCAAATTAATTGGGGAGAAAAAGTGATGGCGCTGGCGCTCACTTTACGCAGCAACCGCGCAGTGCAATGGCTCAGCCTGCCGCTGCAACTGGGCTTCTATATCGGCCTGTTTATCGCCTGCGACCGGCTGGTGAGCTGGCTGCACCTGCCGCTGCCCGCCAATATCGTCGGGATGCTGTTGCTTCTGGCGTTGATCGTGACGCGGATTGTGCCGCTGAACTGGGTAAAAGCCGGATCGCGCTGGCTGCTGGCCGAGATGCTGCTGTTCTTCATTCCGGCGGTCGTGGCGGTAGTGAATTATGGCGATCTGCTGCGGGTCGATGGCTGGCGCATCTGCGTGGTAATCGGCGTCAGTACGATGCTGGTGCTGGCCTCTACCGCCTGGGTGGTGGATCGGCTCTATCAGTATGAAGTCGCGCGCGCCGCGCGTAAGCAGGATACTGATGCGTGATTTTCTGCTCAGCCTGCTCTGTGTAGCGGTCACGCTGCTGGTTTATGCGCTGAATAAACGGCTCTATAGTCGCTGGCGCATACTGCTGCTGATGCCTCTGGTGATGACGCCGCTGGTGCTGGTGGCTCTGCTGCTGCTGACGCACATCAGCTGGCAGGATTACATCGCAGAAAACCACTGGCTGCTCTGGTTGCTCGGGCCTGCCACGCTGGCGTTTGCGGTGCCGGTCTATGAGAACGTGCAGATTATTAAGCGCCACTGGTTGTCCCTGAGCGCGGGCGTCCTGACCGCGACGCTGGTCGCCGTCTGCAGTTCTGTCTGGCTGGCGCGGCTGTTAACCCTGCCGGAGTCGATCCAGCGCAGCCTGGCGGTCCGCTCTATTACTACGCCATTTGCGCTGGCCGCAGCAGGACCGATTGGCGGTCAGCCCGATCTGGTGGCGCTGTTTGTGGTGATCACGGGCGTGTTTGGCATGGCGATAGGTGACGTGCTGTTTCTGCGCATCGCGATTAAGCAGGGTGTAGCGAAAGGTGCCGGGTTTGGAGCGGCGTCGCACGGTGCCGGCACGGCACGCGCTTATCAGCTTGGACAGCAGGAGGGTGTGGTCGCCAGCCTGGTGATGATGCTATCGGGCGTAGTGACCGTGGTGCTGGCCCCGCTGATTGGATACCTGATGTGGACTATATAGTCTACACTCCGTTGCGCAGTGACGGCAGACCTCCTGAGAGAGACACGTATTTTTACGTAAAGTTTTCCAGATTTTGTTGTCTCCCCATTTCAGGCTGTTAACCTTGCGGCCGAATTAATTGTCCTTCACGGAGTGGAATCATGTTTAAGCAACTTGTTGCCGGGAGCGCCCTCGGGCTGGTTTTAATGAGCGGTGCCGCTCAGGCGATTGAAGGCAGTGTTGATGTCAGTGAACACAACACCAACCTGAATCTGGGTCTGGGCACCACCACACCCGGTCTGTTTCTGAAAGGTAACTGGCTGCGTAGCGACCATGACGGCAGCACTTACGGTGCCGGTCTGGGTTACAACGTTGATTTCGGACCACTGCGTCTGGCACCGACCGCAAAAGCGATCTTCACCCATCCTGAAGATGGAAAAGATGGATTTGCGGTGGCGCTGGGTGGTGCAGCACATTACAGCATCAACAGCATGTGGGGCCTGTATGGCGAGTATTATTACGCGCCGGAGTCGTTCACCGATCAGCTCGACAGCTATCAGGAAGCCGCTGGCGGCCTGAGCTTCACGCCAATTTCACTGCTTAACCTGCGTGTGGGTTATCAGTACATCGAACTGAACAACAAAGATGGACGCAAAGATAACGTGCTGGTCGATGGCCCGTACGTGGGTGCATCGCTGCGCTTCTGATTCTGTTGCGTGAAAGAAAAGGGCGACTACCCCGGTAGCCGCCCTTTTTTATTGTCCGCTCGTTATGAATGAAAAACGGCGATTAGTGCGCCTTGCCCTGTTCAATGCCGGTGCCCGTCTGCGAGCGAATAAACTGCGCGCGGAAGCGTGAACGCTCCTCTGCGCCCTGCTGCGAATGGTCAGTAATGGAGAAGAGCCAGATGCCAACAAAGGCCACCACCATGGAGAACAGCGCCGGATATTCATACGGGAAAATCGGCTTCGCGTTACCCAGCACCTGAACCCACACGGTCGGGCCAAGGATCATCAGAATCACGGCGGTCAGCAGACCCAGCCATCCGCCCACCATCGCGCCGCGCGTGGTGAGTTTTGACCAGTACATCGACAGCAGGATGATCGGGAAGTTACAGCTGGCCGCAATCGAGAAGGCCAGCCCGACCATAAAGGCGATATTCTGCTTCTCAAACAAAATCCCCAGCGCAATCGCCACCACACCCAGCGCCAGCACGGTGATTTTAGAGACCCGCAGTTCATCTTTCTCGCTCGCCTGACCTTTACGATACACGCTGGCATAGAGGTCGTGCGATACCGCCGATGCGCCTGCAAGGGTTAAGCCCGCGACCACGGCCAGAATCGTGGCGAATGCCACCGCAGAGATAAAGCCCAGGAAGGTGCTGCCGCCCACGGCATCCGCCAGATGCACCGCCGCCATATTGGTGCCGCCAATCAGCGCGCCGCTGGCATCTTTAAAGGCCGGGTTAGCGCCCACCAGCAGAATGGCACCGAAGCCGATAATAAAGGTGAGGAAGTAGAAGTAGCCCATAAAGCCGGTCGCCCAGAAGACGCTTTTACGCGCCTCTTTGGCATCCGCGACGGTGAAGAAGCGCATCAGAATATGCGGCAATCCGGCCGTACCGAACATCAGCCCCAGCCCCAGCGACAGCGCCGAGATCGGATCTTTGACCAGCCCGCCTGGCTGCATAATCGCGATGCCCTTGGGATGGACCGCCATCGCTTCGGTAAACAGCGTATTAAAGCTGAAATTGGCCGCCTTCATCACCATGACCGCCATAAAGGTCGCACCAAACAGCAGCAGTACGGCCTTGATGATCTGCACCCAGGTGGTAGCCAGCATGCCGCCAAACAGCACATACATCACCATCAGAATGCCGACCAGAACCACCGCTACATGGTAGTTAAGGCCGAACAGTAACTGGATGAGTTTACCGGCACCTACCATCTGCGCGATGAGGTAGAGCGCTACCACCACCAGCGAACCACAGGCTGACAGGGTGCGGATCGGCATCTGCTTCAGACGATAGGAGGCGACGTCAGCAAAGGTATAACGACCCAGGTTGCGCAGCCGCTCGGCGATTAAAAACAGAATCATCGGCCAGCCGACCAGGAAGCCGAGCGAGTAGATCAGCCCGTCATAGCCGGAGGTGTAAACCAGCGCCGAAATGCCCAGGAACGAGGCCGCTGACATGAAGTCACCCGCCATCGCCAGACCATTCTGGAAACCGGTGATATTGCCGCCTGCGGTGTAGTAGTCGTTACGCGAACGTGTTCGCTTTGACGCCCAGTACGTAATCCCCAGAGTGGCACCGACGAAAATCGTAAACATGATAATCGCCTGATAGTTAGTCGGCTGGCGCTGCACCGCACCGGTTATCGCATCGGCGGCCAGCGCTGAAAACGGCAACATTAAGGCCAGTAGCCATAAGGTGAGACGCGTCATGATTTCACCTCGCTGAGGATCGCTTTCGTTAAACGGTCAAACTCACCGTTAGCGCGCCAGACATAGACGCCGGTCAGCACAAACGACATCACAATCAGACCAACACCAATCGGGATACCGCGCGTCACATTGGTTCCGGCATGCAGCGGCGTGCCGAGCCAGCCGGGTGCAAAGGCAATCAGCAGGATAAAACCGACATAGAGCACCAGCATGATCAGCGACAGCAGCGTCGCGAACGCCTGGCGTTTATGGACTAACTCATGAAAAAGGGGATTACGTTCAATCTGCTGATTGATTGCATCCTGATTCGAAAGGGCGTCATTCATCACATTTTCTCCAGAGGGCTTGCAGGCGAGAACCTCACGACAGGGCGCGGATTCAGCTGGTTATAATATTTGTGACTACCGAAACAGACTGCGTAGGGCGGGTGTGGCGGGAAGTGATCTTCCCGCCGGACAGCGTGCGCTTAAGGCATTTTGATCGATTGTTTCTCCTCAAGCAGTTTCTCTACAACGCCTGGATCGGCGAGGGTAGAGGTATCACCAAGGTTACTGGTATCGCCGGTGGCAATTTTACGCAGAATACGGCGCATGATTTTGCCAGAGCGGGTTTTCGGCAGTGAGTCTGTCCAGTGCAGCACATCAGGCGTGGCGATCGGGCCAATCTCTTTGCGGACCCACTGGCGCACTTCGGTGTACAGCTCCGGAGAGGGTTCTTCGCCGTGATTCAGCGTGATATAGGCGTAAATCGCCTGGCCTTTGATACTGTGCGGAATCCCGACCACGGCCGCTTCGGCAATTTTAGGATGCGACACCAGTGCCGATTCAATTTCGGCGGTGCCAAGGCGGTGACCGGAGACGTTGAGCACGTCATCGACGCGACCCGTGATCCAGTAGTAGCCATCTTCATCGCGACGGGCACCGTCACCACTGAAGTAGACATTTTTAAAGGTGGAGAAGTAGGTCTGCTCGAAACGGTCATGATCGCCAAAGAGGGTACGTGCCTGGCCCGGCCACGATTCGGTGATCACCAGATTGCCTTCACAGGCACCTTCCTGCGGCTGACCTTCGTTATCGACGAGCGCCGGTTGCACGCCAAAGAACGGTCGGGTAGCGGAACCGGCTTTAAGCTCCGTCGCACCCGGCAGCGGCGTGATCATGAAGCCGCCGGTTTCGGTCTGCCACCAGGTATCCACAATCGGGCAGCGGCTGTTACCGATTTTCTTGTAATACCATTCCCAGGCTTCCGGGTTAATCGGCTCGCCGACCGAACCCATAATGCGCAGGCTGCTGCGGTCGGTGCCGGCAATCGCCTTGTCACCTTCGGCCATCAGCGCACGGATTGCGGTCGGCGCGGTGTAGAGCAGGGTGACTTTATGTTTATCAACCACTTCCGCCATGCGGCTCGGCGTTGGCCAGTTAGGCACCCCTTCAAACATCAGCGTGGTGGCGCCACAGGCCAGCGGGCCATAAACCAGATAGCTGTGACCTGTTACCCAGCCGACATCGGCGGTGCACCAGTAGATATCATCCTGATGGTAATCAAAGACGAACTTAAAGGTAGTGGCGGCATAGACCAGATAACCGCCGGTGGTATGCAGCACACCTTTAGGTTTGCCGGTTGAACCCGACGTATAAAGGATAAACAGGGGATCTTCCGCGCCGACTTCGGCAGCTGAGTGGTTGGTACTGGCGTTGAGCATCAGGTCATGCCACCACTGATCGCGGCCTTCAATCCAGCCCACCTCTTTACCGGTGCGCTGGAACACCACCACGTTTTTCACGCTGGTGACATTCGGGTTTTTTAATGCATCATCAACATTTTTCTTCAGCGGAATGCTGCGACCGGCGCGGATCCCTTCATCGGCTGTAATAACCAGTGAAGCGCTGGAATCGACGATGCGGCCAGCAACGGCTTCCGGTGAGAAGCCGCCAAATATGACCGAGTGGACAGCACCAATACGCGCACAGGCCAGCATCGCCACAGCGGCTTCCGGCACCATCGGCATATAGATCGCCACCACGTCGCCTTTTTTCACTTCCAGCAGCTCCAGCACGTTGGCGAAGCGACAGACTTCGGCATGCAGCTGGCGGAAGGTCAGGGTTTTGCTTTCGCTGGCGTCGTCGCCTTCCCAGATAATTGCCGGGTGATCGCCGCGCGTGGCGAGATGACGGTCAAGGCAGTTTGCCGCCAGGTTGAGCGTGCCATCTTCGTACCAGCGAATGTTAATGTTACCTGGCGCGAACGAGCAGTTTTTCACTTTGCTGTAAGGCTTGATCCAGTCAAGGATTTTGCCCTGTTCGCCCCAGAAACTGTCTGGATCGTCGACAGATTGCTGATACATCGCCTGATACTGTTCAGCAGTAATCAGGGTGTTTGCTGCAATATTCTCTGGAACGGGATGTTTGTGTATTTGGCTCATGGCGGATCTCCTTGAAGATGTTAATGATATGTCAATCAATGGTTAATTAAAGCCTGCCCTGAGCCTTTGTTTCTTTTTTGCGCCACAGATCACGTGATAAACCTCCCGCCGCGAAGCGTGAAGCCACTCTGCTCTTTCCGTTTAACTCTCTGTCGGCGATGAGGAATTAAGAAGGGGCGTCATAGGGGAAATGGCTGGATAAAAAGCAAGCAAACGCACCGGGAGCGTTTTTAACCGACCCTGAATAGCTATGCGTAAATTCATCGAAGTATTACTTTTCATAACAGCAGGTTAGGGATTTTTACTTTCGGCAGCACTTTATGCTACTTAGGTGGCTAACTTTTAATCGGATCTTCCGGGGGTTGCATTTACCACAGTGAAAATGGTACTTATCTCGCCCCTGTTCTGCAGGTATCAACTCAGACCGCGTCTGAAAATGGGTATGGGAATCATCAGATTTTCATACGAGGCGCTGTTTCTTAACACCCTCTAATTTACCGGGCTTTTTGCTCACTCCCTGTGTGTATTGTCTTCTGCACCTTCGCAGTAGAGAGAAACGGGTTTTGACTGAGGAAATTACGCGTTATGAAAGGTTTTAAAATCAGCCTGGCCTGGCAGATTCTGACAGCCCTGGTGCTTGGCATCGTTGTGGGTGCTGTGTTGCATAATCAGCCAGACAATCGTGAATGGTTAGTCGCCAACATTCTCAGTCCGGCAGGCGATATCTTTATTCATCTCATCAAGATGATTGTGGTACCGATCGTCATTTCATCCCTGATTGTCGGCATCGCTGGCGTGGGTGATGCAAAGAAGCTGGGACGCATCGGCGTCAAAACGATTCTCTACTTTGAAGTGATCACCACCATTGCCATTGTGGTCGGTATTACACTGGCCAACGTATTTCAACCCGGAACCGGCATTGATATGTCAACGCTGGCAACGGTGGACATCTCTAAATATGAAGCGACAACGGCAGAGGTACAGGGTGGTCCGCACAGCCTGGTGACCACCATTCTGTCGCTGATCCCGCAGAATATTTTCGCCTCGATGGCGAAGGGCGACATGCTGCCGATTATCTTTTTCTCGGTGCTGTTTGGCTTAGGTCTGTCGTCACTGCCGTCAGAACAGCGCGATCCGCTGGTGAATCTGTTCCGTGGCATTTCTGAAGCGATGTTTAAAGTGACGCACATGATCATGCGTTATGCGCCGGTAGGTGTGTTTGCGCTGATCGCGGTGACCATTGCCAACTTCGGTTTTGCCTCGCTGTGGCCGCTGGCTAAGCTGGTACTGCTGGTTTACGCCGCGATTCTGTTCTTCGCCTTTGTGGTGCTGGGCGGGGTGGCGCGCTTCTGTCAGCTGCGGATTACCACGCTGATGCGCATCCTGAAAGATGAGCTGATTCTCTCTTACTCCACATCCAGCTCGGAAACCGTGTTGCCGCGCATTATGGAGAAGATGGAAGCCTACGGCGCGCCGAAAGCGATCACCAGCTTCGTGGTGCCGACCGGGTATTCGTTTAATCTGGATGGTTCAACGCTTTATCAGAGTATTGCGGCGATCTTTATTGCGCAGCTGTATGGCATTGACCTGTCGCTGACCGATGAGATTGTGTTGGTTCTGACGCTGATGGTGACCTCGAAAGGGATCGCGGGTGTGCCTGGCGTATCCTTCGTGGTACTGCTGGCCACACTGGGCAGCGTCGGCATTCCTCTGGAAGGTCTGGCGTTTATCGCCGGTGTTGACCGCATCATGGATATGGCGCGCACCGCGCTGAACGTGGTCGGTAACGCGCTGGCGGTGCTGGTTATTGCCCGCTGGGAAAACCAGTTCGACGCCGAAAAGGCGAAAGAGTATGAACTGGAGCTGCGGACACAGACCGCAAGCTGAACACGGCATTGACGTTAAAAAGGGCTCAACGAAAGTTGGGCCCTTTTTGTTTGTGTGACTGAGTTCTTACATGGTCGATAATGCTGAAATCAAAGACCAGCATTTGTGCCGTTCAGTCGGATACAAAGGGGGGCTGCGTAAAGTCGGCGTAAACCTATCCCTGGGGCCTCGGCCGCCGCATCCATGCAGCGGACGCTTTACTCCGCTCCCCTTTGTATCCGCCTTTATGTGATTTCTGTGCAGCGCTTTAGGGGAATTAAAAACCGTAATTATGAGTTTATTTTCGGCATTAAGCAGCCTGCTATCCGAATGACAGACCCAGTCTGCTTTCAAACAGCAATAAAACAGTTTGAAGGAAGAAAAGGTTCACCTGAAGAGTAAAGCGCCCAAACGCCCGGTTGGCGTGGACCGGGCGTCATGGATGATGAATGTGTCTTTACGATCAGGTGAACCTTCTCTGACCGGCTCCGATTTGACAACGACGCCACTCACATACCCTGCGCCCAGACCGGAATGCGCAGCGATCAAGTGCCGAATGCCAGATATCACTCACTCAACCCGCCCCCGCAACATGATTCATCCCCCATCCATTAAAAAAAGATCTCACCCAGTGAATTAATCATTCGTTATGATAGTTGGTAATTTGAATAATTTATTCCTTAGCGGAGTCCGCCATGAAACTCGACCTCAGCCAGATGATCACCGAAGGCCGCAACCCGGCCAGCCAGAACATTGATGAACTCTCCACCGAAGCGATGCTGCGCGTCATTAATGATGAAGATAAAAAGGTGGCGCTGGCGGTTGAGGCCATCGTGCCGCAGATCGCCGCCGCCGTTGACGCCATCTGCACCGCGTTCCGGGCGGGTGGGCGACTGATTTATTGCGGCGCGGGCACCTCCGGGCGGCTGGGCATCCTGGATGCCAGCGAATGCCCGCCTACCTTCGGTACACCCCGCGAACAGGTCATCGGTCTGATTGCCGGCGGCCATACCGCCATATTACAGGCGGTTGAAAATGCCGAAGACAATCGGGAGCAGGGCGCACAGGACCTGAAAGATATCCACTTCAGCCGCCACGATGTGCTGGTCGGTATCGCCGCCAGTGGCCGCACACCTTATGTACTGGGTGCGCTGGCTTACGCGAACGAGCTTGGCGCGACCACCGTGGCGCTCACCTGTAATCCTGGCAGTGCCATGTCGCAGGTGGCCGCGATTGCGCTCACGCCGGTGGTCGGTCCGGAAGTGGTCACCGGCTCCTCCCGCATGAAAGCGGGCACCGCGCAAAAACTGGTACTCAACATGCTCACCACCGGATCGATGATCCGCAGCGGAAAAGTGTACGGCAACCTGATGGTCGATGTGGAAGCCACCAACCAGAAACTGGTGCAGCGGCAGGTCAACATTGTCATGCAGGCCACGGACTGTGATGATGCAACGGCAAGCGCCGCGCTCATCGCCTGCGGTGGACACTGCAAAACCGCCATCCTGATGGTACTGGCTGACCTGACCGCCGATGAGGCGAAAGCGCTGCTCAGTGAGCACCAGGGCTTTATCCGTCAGGCTCTGCAGGCAGCGGGAGCACGCTAATGGCGAAAATCACCGAAGCACTGTTGCGTGACATCCTGCAGGCAGTCGGTGGCGCGCAAAATATCGCGGCTTGCGGTCACTGCATGACACGGCTCCGCCTGACGCTTAATCAGCCGGAACAGGTTGATCTGGCAAGGTTAAAAAGCCTGCCGGGTGTCTTAGGCGTTATCGACAGCGAGGCACAGTTGCAGGTTGTCCTGGGGCCGGGCAAAGCGCAAACCGCCACCGAGGGGATGCAAATCCTGCTGGAGCAGGGGCATACCACGCTGGCTCCGCAGGGCGATACACCCGAACTCAGCCAGCTGGCGCAGCAGCAGAAACAGCAGCTAAAAGCGAAACAGACCAGTGGCGTGCATCAGTTCCTGTCGCGCTTCGCCACTATCTTCACCCCGCTGATCCCGGGTTTTATCGGCGCAGGGCTGCTGCTGGGATTCGCCACGCTGATTGAACAGAGCCTTCACCTTAATGTCCCCGGCGACCATGCGCCCTGGCTGCTGCACACCGTGGCGTACATGAAGGTGTTCGGCAAAGGGCTGTTCACTTTCCTCAGCATCCTGATCGGCTACAACGCGCAGAAAGCCTTTGGCGGCAGCGGCGTCAATGGCGCCATCATCGCCTCGCTGTTTGTGCTCGGCTATGTGCCCACGGCCACCACCGGCTACTACAGCGGCATGGAAAGCTTCTTTGGCCTGACGATCGACCCGCGTGGCAATATCATCGGCGTACTGATGGCGGCGATGAGTGGAGCGTGGATCGAGAAACAGCTGCGCAAAATCATTCCTGACAACCTGGATATGATCCTCACCTCGCTGTTCACGCTGGTGATCACCGGGGCCATCACCTATCTGCTGATCATGCCGCTGGGCGGCGAACTGTTTAAGGGGATGTCGTGGCTCTTTATCCACCTCAACAGCAATCCCTTTGGCTGTGCGCTGCTGGCCGGGCTGTTCCTGATCGCGGTGATGTTCGGCATCCATCAGGGCTTTATTCCGGTCTACTTTGCGCTGATGGAAACCCAGGGTTTTAACTCGCTGTTCCCGATTCTGGCGATGGCGGGTGCCGGGCAGGTCGGCGCATCACTGGCACTATGGTGCAAAGCAGAAAAAGGCGCGCTGCTGCGGGCGCAAATCAAAGGTGCCATTGTGCCCGGCCTGCTTGGGGTCGGAGAGCCGCTGATCTATGGCGTCACGTTGCCGCGCCTCAAGCCGTTTATCACCGCCTGTGGCGGCGGAGCACTGGGCGGTTTCTTTATCGGACTGGTGGCGTGGCTGGGTTTGCCGGTAGGGATGAACACGGTATTCGGACCGTCCGGACTTGTTACTCTGCCACTGATGACCTCCAGCCAGGGGATCTTCGCCGGTATGGCGGTTTACCTGGCCGGGTTGATGGTGGCCTGGACCGGTGGATTCCTGCTCACCTGGTGGTTTGGCACCCGTAATGTCGATCTCAGCTAGCCGACTGCCGGAATCCTCAAATCCGGCTAACGGATGAATAATCAGCCAAAAATGTGAAAGCCGCTTCAAAGCGGCTTTTTTATTGCCATTAATTTAACTTAGTCGCTAAAGAGTAGGCCGCCGCATGCCGAAAACATAAAAAAATGTAATCGTTTTCTCTCAGCCCAAAGTTTTCACGCCGCCACTCAGACTGTCGCGTGCAGGACGTCGGGTCTTCAAGGACTTTTGATGCGTAACAACCAGCCTGTCTCTCAGCGTGAATATCTTTTCGACGATCATGCGACATTGATGTCGACCACCGATCTCAACAGCCACATCACTTACGCTAACGACGCGTTTATCGAAGCAAGCGGATTCACTGCCGACGAGATTAACGGCCAGCCGCATAATATGGTGCGTCACCCTGATATGCCGCCAGAAGCGTTTGCCGATATGTGGGCGACGCTGAAACAGGGTGAACCCTGGACGGCGCTGGTCAAAAACCGCCGGAAAAACGGCGATCACTACTGGGTGCGGGCCAATGTCATTCCGGTAGTGCGCGACGGTAAAGTGCAGGGCTACATGTCGGTGCGTACCAAACCCACGGCAGAGGAAGTGCGTCAGACCGAAGCACTCTATCAGGATTTTCTTGAAGGCCGCGCCAGAGGGCGACGTTTTCACAAAGGCCTGCTGGTGGGCAGTGGCTGGCGTCGTCCCGCCTCAATCCTGAAAACACTGCCCCTGCGCTGGCGCATCCGTTCTACACTGTCGGCGTTACTGCCTCTTTCGGTGGCGGGCGTCTGGGCACTGGGCATGACCCACGCTGCACTGGCCGGCTTTACCGCAGGCATGGCTGGGCTGCTTCTGCTCTGCAGTTTGTGGCTGGAGCAGCAGATTTCACGTCCTATCGAGCGGATGTGCAAACAGGCGCTCCGCGTGGCGACCGGTGCGAGTCATAAAGTTGAGCAGATGGATCGCGTTGATGAGGTCGGCGTCACGCTGCGCGCTATCGATCAGCTTGGATTGATGTTCCGCTGGCTGGTGGATGATGTCAGCGGTCAGGCGATCAATGTGCTGAGCGCCAGCGACGCCATCGCCCGCAGCAACAACGAACTGAGTCGCCGTACCGAGCAGGCCGCGGCCAATGTGCAGCAGACTGCAGCCACCATGAACGAAATGACCGCGACGGTGAAGAGCAATACCGAAACCGCGCACGAGGCGAATACTCTCTCAGCCAGTACCAGCAGCGCGGCCAGCAAAGGCGGTGAGGTGATGACTGAGATGATGGGCATGATGGGAGAAATTGCCGACAGTTCAAAGCGTATCGCCAATATTACCAGCGTCATCGACGGCATTGCCTTCCAGACCAATATCCTGGCATTGAACGCCGCAGTAGAAGCAGCACGGGCCGGTGAGCAGGGCAAAGGCTTTGCGGTCGTTGCGGGCGAAGTCCGCAGCCTGGCGCAGCGCAGCGCCAAAGCCGCCAGCGAGATTAAAATGCTGATCGAAGCCAGCGGCAGCCGGGTCAAATCGGGTAATGAGCACGCCAGCGCAGCAGGCCGGACGATGCAGGATATCGTGTCGCAGGTGCAGAATGTTACCGCGCTGATCGCCCAGATCAGTTCAGCTACGGCTGAACAGGCGACCGCGCTCAGTGAAGTCAGCTCAGCGGTGGAAGATCTTGATGACATCACCCATCAGAACGCCGCGCGCGTGACAGAAAGCGCCGAGGCTTCTGGTCGCATGACCCATCAGGCTAACCGTCTGGTAGAAGCGATCAGCGTCTTTCGTTAAGAGGCCAGCGCCTGCGTGCCTTCACGTCCGGCACGCAGCGCCCCTGGTGACTGCCCGACAATCCGCTTAAAGGCGCGACTGAACGCCGCAATCGAGCCGTAGCCGAGATGATAGGCCACGGCTTCCACTGCTTCGCCATTGTTCACAATCCGCTGCACCGCCAGCCGCATCCGCAACTCCGTGAGATAACGCAGCGGCGTCATACCAGTGGCATTGAGAAAACGTCCGGCAAACACCGATCGCGAGCAACCCGCCACGCTCGCCAGCCTTGCCACCGTCCAGTTTTCGCCCGGCTCCCGATGCATTGCGGCAATCGCCTGGCTCAGGCGGGGATCGCGCATCGCCTGCACCAGCCCACTACTCTGGCCGCAGCCGTTCTCTACCCAGCCGCGCACTATCAGGGCAGCAACCACATCCGCCAGACGCGACAGAATGCCAGCAAATCCTGCCTGACGTGTCCGGGACTCCCGCTCCATCGCCGCCAGCATCGGCTGAATCTCCGGATACTGCGACAGCAGGGTGCTCACCAGCATCACATCCGGCATGGTGTTGATCAGTGGCTGCATGCCGCCAAGCTCAAACGCCATACAGGCGCTGAACAGCAGTACGCTGTGCTCGTCCTCACCGGCATTTTCCGGGGCGGCGATGGCGCAGACGCTGTCGCAGAGCGGCTTGCTCGCCATGTTTTTAATGCACTGGCAGTCCGCCTCCTCACTGGAGATCAGGCTGTGCGGTTTACCGTGCGGCACCAGTAGCGCATCGCCGCTGTTGAGCTGAAACACCTCGCCGGAGGCGCTGCGCACCAGCAGTGAGCCACGCCCGACAAAGTGGAACTGCGCCCGGCCCGGTGCGTGCTCATAGTGTAGCCCGAACGGCGCGCTTACCGCGATGCGCTGATAGTTCACGCCATACAGGCGCATCCCCATCAGCAGTTCACTGGTCAGATCGCCATAGTGACTCATACGATTCCAGACGAATTATCAAAAATGAAGGTGTAAGCATCATAGATCGTCCTGACGCGGCGCTCTATGCTCACTCTCACTTTTTTTATCTTCCGGAGAAGCAGCATGAGTCTGACAACCGAAGTGGCTGATGAGGTTTCCTCGCCGACCCGCCCCGCCTGGGGCGCGGTATTTGCAATGGCGTTTGGGGTGTTCAGCCTCATTACCGCCGAATTTTTACCCGTGAGTCTGCTGACGCCGATGGCCCACAGCCTCGGTGTGTCTGAAGGGCAGGCGGGACAGACCGTCACTATCACCGCGCTGGTGGCACTGTTTACCAGTCTGGTCACCGGCAGCGTCACGCGGCGCATCGATCGCCGCATCGTCATGCTGGTGTTTTCGCTGTTGCTGATTGCCTCAGCGCTGATGGTAGCCTTTGCGGCTGACCTGACGGTGATCCTGCTGGCGCGGGTGCTGCTGGGCATGGCTATTGGCGGCTTCTGGACGCTCTCAACCGCCATCACCATGCGTCTGGTGCCCAGCGATCAGGTGCCGCGCGCGCTCTCTATTGTCTTCAGCGGTATCTCGCTGGCGACGATTATCGCCACACCGCTCGGCAGCTATCTCGGCGGCCTGGTGGGCTGGCGCAACATCTTTATGCTGACTGCCGGACTGGGTGCAGTGGCGCTGCTGTGGCAGTTCTTTACCCTGCCCGCCATGCCGGCAGAGAACAAAGCCCGCAACGGCGGGGTGCTGGCATTGCTGCGTATCGGTGTGATGCGCTGGGGCATGCTGGCGGTAATCATGATGTTCACCGGCCACTTTGCCTTCTTCACCTATCTGCGTCCGTTCCTGGAAGGCGAAGCACAGCTCAACCTCAATCAGCTGTCGCTGGCGCTGTTGGCCTTTGGCGTGGCGAACTTCTTTGGCACCTCGCTGGCCGGTTTTCTGGTCACCCGCAGCGTGTCGCTGACGCTGAGTGGCATGGCGCTGTTAATGAGCGTCACTGCGCTGATGCTGGTGAGTTTTGGTGATGTCAGCTGGCTGGTTGGCGTGGGTGTAGCGATCTGGGGGATGGCGTTTGGTTCAATGCCAACCGGCTGGTCAACCTGGATTTCGCGCGCGGTGCCGGATGATGCGGAATCGGGCGGCGGTCTGCTGGTCGCCACCATCCAGCTGGCGATTACCGTCGGTGCAGCCGCGGGCGGCTGGATGTTTGACCTGCGCGGCGCAGGCGGTGTGTTTGTCGCCAGCGGAGTACTGATGCTGCTTGCTGCGCTGACCATCTTCAGCCGGGTAAGGCATCACGGTTAATCCTCTGAAGGCAGCGAGTTATGCTGCCTTTTTTATTGAAGCTGGATTATTAACCTTTTGAGCGATAACTGTGCGAAATGTGCTTTTTATCATCAGTTTTTCTGAATGAGATAAGCAAAACCCTCCGCTTTTTACTGATCAACTTCCGGACTAATATATCTATCAACAAGGCAGTAAGCCTTACCTGATAAAAATTAACTGAGGAATTGACCATGAAATCTATCAAAACTTTTGCAGCTGTTATTGCCCTTTCTGTTCTGCCATTCGCCAGCTTCGCCCAATCTGTGACCGCTGTCGACTCTACACTGGATGGTGCTGAAGCGAAAATCGCTGCGCAGGCTCAGGATGCTGGTGCTTCATATAAAATCACTGAAGCTAACACCAACAACGGCGTTCACATGACCGCTGAGCTGCTGAAATAAGCTGAGTTGTACCCTCTTGTGCTGACAGGACGCCTTCGGGCGTCCTGGCGGCGTTTCTGTGAGGGGCAGGATTTTACTTCCAGGTTTTGAAATAAAAAAGCCACTCTGACGAGTGGCTTTTTTATTTCAAGAAACGTTCATCCTCACCCGCTACACCTCTTCTGATGCCTCGCGCTTCATCTCATCATGCGGCACATCATCCAGAATCTGCTCAAAGCTGCGCAGACGCTTGTAGATTGACATCAGTTCGATCAGCGTTGACCAGGAGGCGATCAGATACTGGAACGAGCCGCGAACCTGATCAAACACGTTGGTGATCTGGTTGAGTAAGCCCAGCGTAATGGTGCCCGCGACAATTGACGGGAACAGCAGGAACAGACCAAACACGTTATCGACCTGCAGATAGAGGATGCGGGTGATGTTGAAGTAGAGATAGTGGAAGTAGAGACGGAAGTAGTTAACCCGCACGCGACTGAACAGCTCCTGCACCGTCTGTGGCCCGGCGCGATCGGCATTGTCCTCGCCGTAAACCAGCTCTTTACGGTAGGCAGCTTCAACGCGCTGATTGCGGAACTCCAGCCCCGGCAGCTTAATCCCGACCAGCGCCAGCAATCCGGTGCCGAACACCGACCAGAGCACAGCGGCAATCACCAACGCGTAAGGAATATTGCCGAGGATTGGAATATCTTTCACGTGATGTGATAGCGCGACCAGCACCGGCAAAAACGCGACCAGCGTCATAATTGCCTGAATAAAACTCACACCCCAGTTTTCCAGCGTGGTCGCAAACCGCATGGTGTCTTCCTGCACACGCTGTGCGGCACCTTCGACATGACGCAGACGCTGCCAGTTGTGCATGTAGTAGTTATTCATGGCAGTACGCCAGCGGAAAACCCAGTGGCTGATAAAGAAGGAGTTGAGTACGCCAATCACCACCGCGATTAATGCGATGCCGAGAAAAGAGAAAACCTCATGATAAAATTCCGCAATCTGCACCGATCCCGCTTTGGTTAGCGCTTTCTGAATCAGATCGTAGAACGGACCGTACCAGGCATTAATGGCCACCCCGACCTGCACGCCAAACCAGGTGACGAAGATGATCAGCGCGGAACCCCACACTGACCAGCGCTGCCAGGGATGCGCATCAATCAACCGCCAGGCCACGGCAAAAATGGCTACCATGATCCAGTAGTAGAGGTAGAACCACAGCTGGCTCACGGCGATAAAACGCGCCGCCGTGGTCGGCAGGGGCTGTTTCATTGCTGTTTCAAAAGTGGGCCAGATGCCGGGCAGATGCGCGGCAAAACCGAACCAGGCAAAAATCGCTAATAAACTCCAGACAGCCGCAGAGCTGAAAAACAGCGCTGGCCGCGGAAAAAAAGACTTAAACATAGGCACTCCGCTGTTGTGTGTTGCCTGTTATAACGTTTTTGGCGGGTCGCTGTCTGTAGTCTGTTGTTTCTGCTCATGACAGCAAGGGGATAGATGTTAATGAAATTGTGCGGTTTTGTTTCGTGGAACTAAATCTTTGTGAATGGCAGTGTTACAATGCGCTGGTTTTGTTACCGGTAACAATCAGGCTCCGCGCCTGTATCTGCTGATAAAAACCATTACAACGCAACCACCACTTTTTTCATACCGCCGGTCAGCGCGGGAATGAGGCAATGTCATGTCAGAACAAAAAAAGGGTCATTCACGCAGGGGTTTTTTGCTGAAGACAATTACTCTTGCGCCTGCAATGGCGGTAGGTTCCACAGCGATGGGCGCGCTCTCCCTGCCGCTGGCCGCGCAGGCGGCTGAAACCCCGGCAGCGCCACAAAAGGCGCGTGATTACCACCCGAACTGGTTCACCGCCGAAGAGTTCGCCTTTATCACGGCCGCCGTGGCGCGTCTGATTCCCAGCGACGAACGCGGGCCGGGTGCGCTCGAAGCAGGCGTGCCGGAGTTTATCGATCGTCAGATGAACACGCCGTATGCCACGGGTTCGAACTGGTATATGCAGGGGCCATTCAATCCCGATCTGCCGAAAGAGCTGGGCTATCAGCTGCCGCTGGTGCCACAGCAGATCTATCGCCTTGGTCTGGCCGATGCCGACAACTACAGCAAAAAGCAGCATGGCAAGGTGTTCGCCCAGCTCAGCAGCGAGCAGCAGGATGCCTTACTGCAGGCGATGGAGAGTGGCAGCGCGGAATTCAGCCAGCTGCCAGCAAAAGTCTTCTTCAGCTTCCTCCTGCAGAACACCCGTGAAGGCTTCTTCAGCGATCCTATCCACGGCGGGAATCAGGGCATGGTCGGCTGGAAGCTGATCAACTTCCCTGGCGCACGCGCCGACTTTATGGACTGGGTAGAGCGCGGCGAACGATATCCGTTCCCGTCAGTGTCGATTCGCGGGGAGAGAAGCTAAGCATGGCAAACGAAATGAAAAAAGTGGATGCGGTGATTGTTGGCTTCGGCTGGGCAGGCGCGATTATGGCGAAAGAGCTGACCGAAGCAGGACTCAACGTGCTGGCGCTGGAGCGTGGACCGCATCGCGATACCTATCCCGATGGCTCCTATCCACAGTCCATTGATGAGCTGACCTATAACGTCCGCAAAAAACTGTTCCAGGATCTCTCTAAAAGCACCGTGACGATTCGTCATGACGCGTCGCAGACGGCGGTGCCCTATCGCCAGCTGGCAGCCTTTTTGCCCGGCACCGGCACTGGTGGCGCGGGTCTTCACTGGTCTGGCGTTCATTTCCGCGTTGACCCGGTTGAGCTGCGGATGCGCAGCCACTACGAAGAGCGCTACGGCAAGAACTTCATCCCGGAAGGCATGACGATTCAGGATTTTGGCGTCAGCTACGATGAGCTGGAGCCGTTCTTCGACAAGGCAGAAAAAGTCTTTGGCACCTCAGGCAACGCCTGGAGCATCAAGGGCAAAGTGGTCGGCAAAGATAAAGGCGGCAACCCGTTTGCGCCCGATCGCTCAGATAACTTCCCGCTGCCCGCGCAGAAGCGCACTTACTCGTCGCAGCTGTTTGCTCAGGCGGCAGAATCTGTCGGCTATCATCCCTACGATCTGCCGTCTGCCAATACCTCGGGTCCTTATACCAACACCTATGGCGCGCAGATGGGGCCGTGCAACTTCTGCGGTTACTGCAGCGGCTACGCCTGCTACATGTATTCCAAAGCCTCGCCGAACGTCAACATCCTGCCCGCGCTGCGTCAGGAGCCGAAGTTTGAGCTGCGTAACAACTCTTATGTGCTGCGGGTCAATCTCAGCGATGACAAAACACGTGCAACTGGCGTGACCTATGTGGATGGTCAGGGTCGCGAGCAGGTTCAGCCCGCTGACCTGGTGATCCTCTCCGCCTTCCAGTTCCACAATGTGCATCTGATGCTGCTGTCGGGAATCGGTAAACCGTATAACCCGATTACCAATGAAGGCACCGTAGGCCGCAACTTCGCCTATCAGAACCTCTCTACGCTCAAGGCGCTGTTTGATAAAAATACCACCACCAATCCGTTTATCGGTGCGGGTGGCGCGGGTGTTGCGGTTGATGATTTCAACGCGGATAACTTTGACCACGGGCCGCTGGGCTTTGTTGGCGGTTCGCCATTCTGGGTTAACCAGGCGGGTACCAAACCGATCTCCGGCCTGCCGGTGCCAGCGGGTACACCCAACTGGGGCAGCAAATGGAAAGCCGCGGTGGCGGATACCTACACCCACCATCTGTCGATGGATGCGCACGGTGCGCACCAGTCCTATCGCGCCAACTACCTCGATCTCGATCCTAACTACAAAGATGCCTATGGACAGCCGCTGCTGCGCATGACCTTTGACTGGCAGGAGAACGACATCAAGATGGCGCAGTTTATGGTCGGTAAGATGCGCAATATCGCCGAAGCGATGAATCCGAAGATGATTATCGGTGGCGCGAAAAAGCCGGGCACCCATTTTGACTCCACGGTGTATCAGACCACCCACATTAGTGGCGGCGCGATCATGGGTGACGATCCCAAAACCAGTGCGGTTAACCGTTATCTGCAAAGCTGGGACGTGCCCAATGTATTCGTACCTGGTGCGTCAGCCTTCCCGCAGGGACTGGGCTACAACCCGACCGGCATGGTGGCGGCGCTGACCTACTGGTCAGCCAAAGCGATTCGCGAACACTACCTGAAAAACCCCGGTCCACTGGTGCAGGCATAAGGAGATGGCGATGAAAAATGGCATTCTGGCTCTGATTCTTGGCTCTCTGACGTTCGCTGCACTGGCGGATAGCAGCCAGGACGATCTGGTTAAACGGGGTGAGTATCTGGCGCGCGCCGGTGACTGTGTGGCCTGCCACACCAGCAAAGGCGGCGCAGCGTTTGCCGGTGGTCTGCCGATGGCGACACCGATTGGCACCATCTACTCCACCAATATCACGCCCGATGCCGCCACTGGCATTGGCGAATACAGCTACGACGACTTCCAGAAAGCGGTGCGTCAGGGTGTGGCGAAAAATGGCGATACGCTCTATCCGGCGATGCCTTATCCCTCTTACGCAGTGGTCAGCGATGAAGATATGAAGGCGCTTTACGCCTACTTCATGCATGGCGTCGCGCCGGTCGGGCAGCCAAACCGGGAGAGCGACATTCCCTGGCCGCTGTCGATGCGCTGGCCGCTGGCGATCTGGCGCGGGATTTTTGCGCCCGACGTGAAAGCGTTCCAGCCTGCCGCCCAGGAAGATCCGGTGCTGGCACGTGGTCGCTATCTGGTTGAAGGACTGGGTCACTGCGGGGCCTGTCACACGCCACGCAGCATCACCATGCAGGAGAAGGCGCTGACCAACGGTGAGGGCAGTGACTATCTGGCGGGCAGCAGTGCACCGATTGATGGCTGGACCGCCAGCAACCTGCGCGGCGATAACCGTGATGGATTAGGACGCTGGAGCGAAGAGGATCTGCGTCAGTTCCTGCGTTATGGCCGCAACGATCAGACCGCCGCTTTTGGTGGCATGACCGACGTGGTGGAACACAGTCTGCAGCATCTGAGTGAGTCCGATATCACCGCCATCGCGCGCTATCTGAAGTCGCTGGGCGCGAAGGATCCCCATCAGGCGGCGTTCAGCGTGGATGATGCCACCGCAAAAGCGCTGTGGCGTGGTGATGACAGCCAGACCGGTGCTGCGACCTATGTCGACAGCTGTGCGGCGTGCCATAAAACCGATGGCAGCGGCTATAAACGCTTCTATCCGGCGCTGCGCGGCAATCCGGTGGTGCTGGCGGACGATCCGACCTCACTGATCCATATCGTGCTGGTGGGTGGACAGTTGCCTGGCGTCAATGGCGCGCCGTCGACCATTACCATGCCGGCATTCGGCTGGCGTCTTGACGATCAGCAGGTGGCGGACGTGGTGAACTTCGTGCGTAACAGCTGGGGCAATAAGGCGTCTGAGCCGGTCAGCGCGAAACAGGTCGCTGCGCTGCGTAAAGATGAGAAAGATCGGCTGGGCAGTGCGGATATTCGGGTACTGGAAGGCAAATAATCTGCAGTAAAAAAGGCCGTCATCAGCGCGATGACGGCCTTTTCTTTTAAATATTCTCCAGATCGATACCGCGCGTCTTCGGCCCGTAAATCCCTACCGACAACATCACCATCACCATGCTCAGCACGATAAAGGTAATCACACCTGGCGTGCCGGCATACTGCAATATCACCCCAATCAAAATACTGCTGAATACCGTAGAGAGGCGGCTGAAGGAGTAGCAGAAGCCGACCGCCCGCGCCCGGATATGGGTCGGGAAAATCTCGGTCTGATAGGCGTGGAAGCTGAAGGTCAGCCAGGCGTTGGACCAGGTGATCAGGAAGCCGCAGAGAATCAGCAACACCGGCTGCGTCTGGAAGGCGAACAGCGTGCCGAACACCACCGTCATCAGCGACGACAGGACGATCTGCCACTTATTCTCCAGCCTGTCGGCGTAGCGGCTGCAGATCAGCGATCCCAGCGGATAGGCCAGCGTGATGAAGAAGGCATAGAGCAGGCTGTGCGTCACCGTGGCACCGTTTCCTGACAGCAGCGCAGGCAGCCAGTTACCAAAGCCGAAAAAGCCGATTGCCTGGAAAAAGTTCATCACCACCAGCATCAGGGTGCGCTTGCGGTAAGCAGGTGACCAGATCTCGCTGAAACGCCCCCGTTTTGGCAGCTGCGCCGCGGCGTCATCAGCTGAAAAAGCGGGTCCAGCCGGGATGCCGCAGCGTTGCTCCATTGTGGACAACACCTGATGCGCCTCCTGATGACGGCCCTGTTGCGCCAGCCAGCGCGCCGACTCCGGCAGGTTCCTGCGCACCAGCCAGATCACCAGCGAACAGACCGCGCCCGCAATGACCACCCAGCGCCAGCCTTCAAGGCTGAACAGCGTTTGCGGAATCAGCCACCACGACATCAGCGCCACGGCTGGCACCGATAAAAACTGCACGAAAAAGGAGAAGGCAAAGGCACGGCTACGCAGATGGGTCGGCACCCATTCCGACAGATAGGTATCGATGGTCACCAGCTCGACGCCCAGCCCGATCCCCACCAGAAAGCGGAACAGAATAATCATCTCCGCGCTCTGCTGGAACGCCATCAGTAGCGAAAACAGCCCGTACCACAGCAGCGCACACATAAAGGTGAGACGGCGACCAAAGCGGTCAGCGTAGGGCGCCAGCAGGCTGGCACCGAAAAACAGACCGAGAAAAGTGGCCGAGGCGAAGGCCGCCTGATCGGAAAAGCCCAGCACGCCTGCCGCACCCGTGTGAAATACGCCCGCCGACAGCAGGCCGGTACTGATATAGCCGGTTTCAAACAGGTCATAAAGCTCAAAAAAGCCGCCCAGCGCCAGCAGCGTAATAAAGCGCCACAATCCGGCGGAGGAGGGCAGCGCATCAACCCGAGCGGCTAAGCTGTTACGGGCCGCCGATGAAGCGTGCATCGGCGGCAGGCTGGTGGAGGAGGTGGTCATGTCAGCGTGAACCTCAGGCAGTGTGGAGACGACTCGCAGCCGGTCGGAGGCTTATTAAAATAGTTAACCGTTAGCAAGCGAAGAAATAGCAGAATAGTCAATTCATCCGCCGTTGCCGAGAGGGTCGTTGCTGACTATTTAGCAACGTACGTTGCAGGTTTTGCCATCCGTGGCACTGTGCTTTAAGGCAGTTTCGGCCAGGGGAGCCAAAAAATCATGTGGGTTTCGGGTGCTATCTCTTTCTGGTCACGCAGCAACAGGCCAGGCTGGCTGCAGAAATAGTGCATGTTCGACAACTGACCTCCCCGATTCACTCTTCTCATAGCCATACCTGGGGTGTACTATGTACTCTCCAGGGAATGGAGGAACAGCCAGTGAGTCAGGCGATTGAGTTTATTGAGACCCCGATGTTTACCCGGCAAATAAAGCAGATCGCCACAGATGAAGAGCTCCGGGAACTTCAGAAGGCGCTTATTGAGTCACCGGAAAAAGGCGATCTCATTCAGAAAACCGGCGGGCTGCGTAAAATCAGGATGGCGACAGGTAATCAGGGCAAAAGCGGCAGCGCAAGGGTGATTTACTTCCTGGCCACCGCTGAGGTGATCTACCTGGTGATGGCCTACCCAAAGAGTATTAAAGAGAGTCTCACGAACGCGGAAAAAGCTGAGCTAAAGAAGCTGACACAATTACTGAAAGATGAGGTGTAACGTGAGTTTTTTTGACGAGCTGAAAGCATCGCTGGAAGAGGCTGTGGAGATCAAAAACGGTGTCAGGGAGCCCGGTCGTGTTACCCGTTACGCGGTTGCCGACGTGAAGGCTATCCGGGCACAGCTTAACGTCTCACAGAGCGAGATGGCGACGGCATTGGGAACCAGCCTGGATACCATAAAGAGCTGGGAAGCCGGACGGCGTAACCCGACCGGGCTGGCAGCTAAAGTACTGGTCACTATCCAGAAAAACCCGGAATTTTTTAAGGAGCTGGCGGCGCAATGAGTCGTTGTTCCCTGCACGCCGTTTAACAAAAAATAAAACGTGCCACCGATGAAACATTCATCGGTGGCACTGTGCTTTAAGGCAGTTTCGGCCAGACGCCTGGCCCGATCGGCAGACCCAGCAGATACCACACCAGCAGCAGCGCTATCCAGCTGATAAAGAACACCAGCGGATAGGGGAAGATCAGCACGTAATAGGTGCCGAGCTGCGCATCTTTCTGGTAACGCTGCAAAAAGGCGAGAAACAGCGGCAGAAACGGCGACATCGGTGCCAGTGGCAGCACGGCGGAGTCGGCGATGCGGAAAATCATCTGTGCAAAGGCGGGATGGAAGCCAAGCAGCATAAACATCGGCACGAAGACCGGAGCCAGAATCGACCAGATGGCTGAGCCGCTGGCAATAAACATGCAGAGAAATGCTGACAGGAACATCAACCCAAGAAACGCGGGCGCGCCGCTGACGCCTGCGCTCTCCAGCACATCGGTCAGCCCGATCGCCATGAATTTGCCCATGTTGCTCCAGTTGAAGAACGCCACGAACTGTGACAGCGGAAACACCATCACGATAAAACCCGCCATGCCCTTCATCGGATCGACCAGCAGTTGCGGGATATCATCCGGACGGCGGATCTGCCGGGTCACTACGCCGTAAGCAATGGCGACCACAAAGAAAAACAGGATGATGATCGGCACAATGCCCTGAATAAAAGGCGAGGGAATAATGGCGCCGGTGGCGGGATTGCGCAGCGGCGCATTTTCCGGCACCACCAGCAGCGCCATCAGGGCGATAAACAGCAGCGCGGCAATCCCGGCAGCCCGCAGGCCGCGGTTCTCCAGTGGCGTCAGTGCCGCCAGCTTCTCACCGTTACCCTGCCACTGCGGCAGGCGCGGCTCGACAAATTTATCGGTCAGCAGCGCGCCCACTATCGTCAGCACAATCACCGAGGTCGCCATAAAGAACCAGTTGTCGATGACGCTGACGTGCACCGTATCGCTGACTGCTTTAGCCGCTTCGGTGCTGATACCCGAGAGCAACACATCGGTGGTAACAATCAGCAGGTTGGCGGTAAAGCCGGAGGCCACACCGGCAATCGCGGCCAGCAGGCCCGCCACCGGATGACGGCCCACCGCCAGGAAGATCAGCGCCCCCAGCGGCGGCATCACCACCAGTGCGGCATCCGAGGAGATATGGCTGAAAAAGGCGATAAACAGCACCATGTAGCTGGCATAACGGCGGCTGACGCGCGACGCCATCTTGACCATCAGCGACTGTAACAGGCCGACCTTTTCTGCCAGCCCGGCACCAATCACCAGCGCCAGAATCGATCCCAGCGGGGTAAAACTGCTGAAGTTTTTGATGATATTGGGCAGGATCCACTGAATGCCTGCGACGCTCAGCAGGTTATTCACCCGCACGATTTCGCCGTTGCTGGGGTTCTTCACCGCCAGGTCCAGCGCGCTGATAATGGCGGTCGCCACCATCAGCACCACGATCAAATAGACAAACAGTAAAAACGGATTGGGTACTTTATTCCCCACGCGCTCGATCCAGCTAAAGAGCCGGCCAGGACTGCGGTTCTCGGATGTTGCTTCCATGGTATTGGTTCTCGTCTTGTGTCCCTTTTATCGGCGGTAGCAAGGCCTGACGCCGGTCGCGTTGCGCGACAGGCGGTGAGTTCAGTTCCGGCACCGCTGAGTCAGGGAAGTGTTTGCAATATTTCTTATAGTGGTCCGCGTCAGAGACACGGCCGTTGGCTCATTCGGCCAGTTTTGTTGGTCTGATCCCCGCCGGGATCGGGCAGTGATAGGGCTGTGCGGCGCGTATCCGATCAAACTCGGCCCGGCAGCCAGCCAGCGCCTGCTGATCCGTTAACAGCGTTAACACCGTGGCTGCCATCACTTTTCCCGCCAGAAACATTCCTTTATGCCCGATACTGGTGCGGCCCTGCGCCACCAGTTGCCAGGTGTGCAGCGGCGTGCCAAAGGTAAAGCAGGGCGAAAAGCACTGTGCAGTCGGCGTCACCCAACTGACATCGCCGACGTCGGTGGAGCCATAGAGCAGCTCACGTGTGACCGCATAGGGCGCGACTTCATCCATAAAGAGCTTATCGCCCAGTTGTTCAGCCCAGGCGTGACCGGCTTCACCACCGGTTCGGGCGGCATTGAGCCGGGCATTGCGCAGATCATCATCAGTGAGCGTGGCACGCAGTTCAGCCGCAAACGCGCGCTCTTCGTCGCTGTAGTCGGGCAAACCAAACTGATGCAAATAACGCTCCATGACCGCTTCCAGCGCGCGATTCGGCACGTAGTCCGAACAGGCTTTGTCAAAACGTACGGTCAGTGTGGTGTCGGTCATCAGGGCTGCGCCCCTGGCGATATTGATCACCCGTTCATAAATCGCCTGCGCCTGTGGCAGTTCCGGGGCGCGGATCAGGTAGAGCACCTCCGCATCGGCCTGCACCACATTCGGTGATACGCCGCCGCTGTTGGTAATGGCGTAATGCAGTCGGGCCTCCTGCACGATATGCTCGCGCAGAAAGTTGGCCCCGGTATTCATCAGCGTGACGGCATCCAGCGCGCTGCGGCCCAGATGGGGTGAGTTGGCGGCGTGAGCGGCGACGCCTTTGAAGCTGAATGCCGCCTGAATATTGGCAAGCGTGCGCAGATTAAACATGCCGCTGAAACCTTCCGGATGCCAGGTCACGGCGGCATCGACGTCGTCAAACAGCCCTTCGCGCACCATAAAGGTTTTGCCCGATCCGCCCTCTTCGCCGGGGCAGCCGTAAAAGCGAACCGTGCCGCCCGTGTGATGCTGTTCCATCCAGGCTTTCACGGCGCAGGCTGCGGCAACACCCGCCGTGCCGAGCAGGTTGTGGCCGCAGCCATGTCCGTTGCCGTTGGCTTCCATCGGTTGTGGCCGGGCACAGCCCGACTGCTGGCTCAGACCGGCCAGCGCATCGAACTCGCCGAGGATGGCAATCACCGGCTTGCCGCTGCCTGCGCTGGCGATAAACGCGGTGTCGATGCCGCCCACGCCACGTTCAACTGTGAATCCTTCTTTTTCCAGCGCGTCGGCCAGCAGAGCAGAGGAACGCGTCTCGGCGAAACGGGTTTCTGGCGTGTCCCAGATGGCGTCACTGAGCGTGCTGAAGCGGAGCTGATGGCGATCGATATACTCGGCTATAAACGCTTCCATCATCGTGATCCCCCGAACTGCGCCTGATTCAGCGCCAGCGTTGCCAGCAGCGTGATGGCGTCCGGCATTACCCGCTCATCAAAGTCGAATTTCGCATTGTGGTGACCCGCCGCCAGTTCACAGCCAAAAATGACGTAAGAGGCCTGACCGCCGCGCTGCTTTACGCGCTCCATCATGTAGGTTGCATCTTCCGAACCTGCTGCCTGCGCTTTACGGTCGACCACAGAGTCAAACATGCCGAGTGCGTCCGCCTGCTGGTGAATGAAATCGACCCACGGCTGTGTCGGAGTACAGCTGCGCGCAGCACCCATTAGCGAAACCTGCTGCTCAACGCCATACATCGCTGCTGCGCCGGCAATCACCCGCAGCGCCTGCTGATAAATATCGTCATTAACCTGATTGGTGACGCCACGGGTTTCGACTTTCAGCAGGGCGCTGTCGGCCACCACATTGCGGCCGGTTCCCGCCTGCAGCACGCCCACGTTGACCCGCGCCACGCCGCCGCTGTGCTGGGTTAAGCCATGCAGGGCCAGCGTCGCCTGTGCGGCGGCCAGCAGGGCATTGCGACCCTCTTCAGGACGACCACCCGCATGGGCTCCGACGCCGGTAAAGTGAACATCCAGCTTGGTAGTGGCGAGGAAGCTGTCGCTGCCGCATACCACTTCGCCTGCTGGCACGCCGGTGCCGATGTGAATTGCGGTGAAACGCTCAACGTCATCGACCACGCCCGCCGCGACCATCGCTTTGGCACCACGCACACCTTCTTCGGCGGGCTGGAAGATCAGTTTAATCGTGCCGCTGAGCTGATCTTTCATCGCCATCAACACCGAGGCGAGGCCCAGACCAATAGTGGTATGACCGTCATGCCCGCAGGCGTGCATCATGCCGGCGTTGCAGGAGGCGAACCCTTCACGCTGTGGCAGATGATCGCCTGCCTGGCTTTCATTGAGATCCAGTGCATCCATATCGACGCGGAAGCCCATCACCGGGCCAGGACGGCCGGTCTCAAGCGTTGCTACGATGCCACAGAATCCGCCGGAGAAGTGGCTGATCCACTGCGGCAGCGCGCCCTGTTGCAGCGCACGCGCCTCCTGCTGCTTCAGCACGGTTTCGTCGGGTAAACCCATCCGCGCATCGGCATCGATCACCTCACGGCCCAGCTTCAGTTGATAACCGAGCTTATGCAGTTCTTCTGCGACTAACGTCGCGGTGCGGAACTCCAGCCAGCCCGATTCGGCATAGTGATGGAAGTCGCGACGCCACTGTTGCAGTTGTGGCAGCAGGGCGCTGACGTGGTCTGAAAGGGGTTTCATCGGCTCTCTCCTCGTTGTTGATTTTTTATGCACTGCTTCGAATCTACACAATGGTGCTGGGCTGCATAAGATGCGAATATCTTGTGACTGATAAACAACGGTTATCGAAAAACTATGTCTGCCAATCTCAAACTTCATCAACTGCGCGCCTTCACAGACGTTGCGCGACAGGGCAGTATCCGGGCGGCAAGCCGTCTTTCCGGATTGTCGCAACCGGCGTTAACCAAAGCGATTCAGGAACTGGAGCGCGAGCTGGGGGCAAAGCTGTTTATCCGCCGTCAGCAGGGCGTGGTACTGACGGATATCGGTGATAACTTTTTTCGTCATGCCAGCCTGGTGCTGGCGGAGTTGCGGGTTGCCGAGGAAGATATCCAGCAGCGGCTGGGACTGGGTGGCGGTCAGGTGAATATCGGAGTGGGTGGCAGCGTGGCACGTACCATCATGCCGCAGGTGATTAACCAGTTTCATCGCGAATACCCGCTGGTAAAAGTGCGCATCGTCGAAGGCCAGCTGGTATCGATGGTACATGAGCTGCGCCAGGGCGCGCTCGATTTCACCATCAATACCTATGATCAGAGCCATCTCGATCAGGAGCTGATGTATGAGCGGATGATGGAGCGCGAGTACAAAGTGGTGGTGCGCAAAGGCCATCCGCTGGAAAAAGCGCGTTCTCTGGCGGCGTTACAGCAGGCGGACTGGACGATGCCAACGCCCAAAGGCAGTTACTACCGTTTGCTGCATGATCTGTTTGGCGAGCGTGGCATGGCTCCCAAAATCGTGGTGACCTGTGAAACGTTTATGGCCTGCACCAGCCTGGTGGCGCAAAGCGATTTCATCAGCATTCTGTCGGTCGACGTGATTGACGATCCGATTCTGGGTCGGTCACTGGTGGCGCTGGCGCTCGACGATCCCCTGCCGAAAGCGATCTTCTATCTGATTCAGCGCAAAGACACCACGCTGACTCCAATGAGCAGTTATATGGCACAACTCTTTCGACGGTATTGCCAGTAAAATCAACGAGTAAAGTCGATCGTCTACACTGTTAAGGTACTGAAAAAAATCCAACCGACAAATAGAGGTTACGATGCAAGTTAGTCCTTATCTGTTTCTCTATGGCCGTTGTGAAGAGGCTATCGACTTTTACCTGCAGGCAACCGGTGGAGAGTTACTCTCTAAAATGAAATTCGGTGACATGCCGGATCAGGGTGAGCAGGTCGGCGATCAGTCTGCAGCGCCGCAGCCGCCAGAAAAGATCATGCATGCCCAGCTGCGCATTGGTGATGGTGAGCTGATGCTCAGCGATGGCAATACCGATCAGCCGCCAGCGTCAGAACATGCCGGTTACGCGGTCAGCCTTTCAACTACTGATGTTGAAAAAGGCAAGGCCTGGTTTGAGAAACTGTCGGCAGGCGGCAAGGTGACAACGGAATGGCAGGAGACGTTCTGGTCGAACGGATTCGCGATGTTCATTGATAAGTTCAACATTCCGTGGCGCATCAATGTTGAAAAGCCGCAGAACTAAAAGCGGGGCAGATGCAGTGTTTATTTGATAAGCCTGCATCTGAAAAGCTGGCTTTGGTGTATTACGTCCTGGGCCAGCTTTCCTGCTAAACGGGCGGTAATTAAAGCGCCCGCTATCATCAGAAGTTATAACCCGCCACCAGGTAGTAACCCCAGCCCGTCGATTTTACTTCGAATGGACCGTTGCCGAAGTTCTGTTCCTGACCATCTGCCCATTGTCCGCCGTTGTGGAAATAACGCGCTACCGCAGAGAAGTGCCAGTGATCGTAACCCAGTGACAGAATGTGGCTGGAGGCGATGGAGTTGCTGGTGCGTGATGAGCCGCCTTTATCGCGGAGATCAGAACCCCAGTCAAAGTTAGTGAAGCCCACATAGCCCAGATTACCACCCCACAGCGTGGTAATTGGCACGAAGTATTTCACCTTGAAGCGATAGCCGTCCCAGCTGTTTTCGTTCGCCGCACCGTAGTTTTCCCACTGATATTTGGCGTAGACGTTCAGCGACAGGCCGACATCGCTGTGCGTATCGATATCGGTGCCCAGACCCATATACCAGGTATTCTGGCGACTGTCACTGTTGCGGCCCATGTCGTAGATGTAGTTGTTAGCGAAATACCACTCTTTGAACGGGCCAAAGGCCAGGCTGGTGCCGGTCAGTTTGTCGATAGAGAAGCGCGGCTCAATCTCCATGAACATCGGTGAACCGTGATCAAAAATGCCGTTGGCGTTGCTGTTGCCTGCGCCGAAGAAGTTGGTCAGGTCAAGGTAGCCATAAAAATCGAACCAGTCCTTCTTGGCAAACGCTTCATATTCCAGATAAACGTCGTTGTTAAACTGGGGTCCGAAACGCGTGTGGTAGCTGCCTACCACGTTAACGCTCTGATGCCACCAGTCGGAGACATACTGCGGATCGCTTTCAGCGGCCTGCGCAGCACCACTCAATGAACATGCCAGCACGGCACCTGCTATCAACGTTTTATATTTCATTATTATCAGCCACATGCTTTTGACCGCCGCACAGCAGACGCAGTCAGAGAGAAATCGGTCCCTTGATGGGAATGAGGGTTTCACAGCAAATAACAGCCAGTTCTTTAGCCCGCGTAGCGTGCCTGTAACAGATCGATAGAAAATAGATTTTGCTCACGTTTGTCAAAAAGTGTTGCATTACAATTCAGCTAAAATGTGATGCACTTCACAATATCGGCGTGGATCGAACGGAACCAGGCAACCGTTTACGTTGTCTGGTTCGTGATCAAACAGGCGGGATCAGGGAAGGGTGACGCGAACCTGCAAACCACAAATGGCACCCTGTGGCGTCAGGCAATTGGAAAGGGCGACGTGAATCTGATGCTTCTGTGCGACGTTGCGCACAATAGATAATCCCAACCCGCTGCCCTGGGCTTTAACGTCAGGCGAACGGGTAAAACGATCAAACGCGCGCTCGATAAAGGACTCCGGCATACCCGGCCCGTTATCAACAATATCGACCACCGTTTTTCCCGCGACCCGATGCAGCAGTACATCGACCAGGCTGCCTTCCGGCGTGTGCAACATGGCGTTACCAATCAGGTTATCGAACAGGCTGCGCAGCTCGGAACGGCTGGCCTGCAGACGGTACTGCGTGGAGCCGTTGAAGCCGATATCGATGCCGCGTTTATCCGCCACTACCATCAGCTGCTCAATGCTCTCTTTCAGCAGATCTTCCAGTTCGATATGCTCAATGCTGGCCACCACGCTCTGGTCATCCTGGCGCGAGACATTGAGTAACTGCGTGACCAGATGCCGGGTGCGTGTGACGCCCGCTTCCAGCTGGCTGAACTGCCGGCTCGCTTCGCCCGGCTGGATATGCTGACGCAGGTTTTCCAGCTGCAACGTCACCGCCGTTACCGGGGTGCGCAGCTCATGCGCCGCATCTTCCAGGAACTGACGCTGTGACGACCAGGCCTCACGCAACTTACTCAACAGCGAGTTGTAGGCGGCCACCAGCGGCAGGATCTCATCCGGCAAGCCTTCGGGTGAGACATTGTGCGGATGATGCGTCTCCTGCGCGGCAATCTGACGCGAAGCGACCTGCAGATCCCGGGTGATCTTGCGCACCACCAGCCAGATCACCAGTAGCGACAGCGGCATCATCAGGATCAACGGAATGATCGCTGACAGCGCCCGCTTGACCATCAATGCCTTCATATAGCTGAGGTTGTGCATCACCTGGATGGTTTTGATCTCGCTGCCAGGCATGCCGGGCCGGGTATAGATGCGCCATTCGCAGTCGTCGCACTGACCGATATGGACATCGCGATAGCCGCGCTGGTTTTGCAGCGGGGCCTGTAACTCCGGCCATGAGCTGGCTCGCAACTGGCCCTGATCGTCCCACAGCTGCACCACAAAGGCGCTCTTCGCTTTGTCAGGCGCAATAAGCATCGGCATCAGGGCGGGCATTTGTTTATTGGTGGACCAGGCATCAGCGATTTTTGCCAGCTGATCGTCCTTCATGGTGCCGACCATATCGCCGTAGCAGCTGAAGAAATACCAGGTGACGCCGCCGATCATCAGCAGGTGAATAAGCAGCAGCGTAGAGAGTAATTTGTTGCGCAGTGAGCGCATAAAGCGGAAAGTTTTCATATTGCCGGTACCCGCCAGCCCAGCCCGCGCACGTTGCGGATCACGTCGTTATCCAGCTTGCGTCGCATT
>NZ_JBXUHX010000035.1:0-37960 GCF_058148845.1 Pantoea sp. RCC30.1
GGTGCTGGATGTCGGCTGTGGCAGCGGCTATCACATGTGGCGAATGATTGGCGCGGGCGCCCATCTGGTGGTCGGCATCGATCCAATGCAGCTGTTCCTGGTGCAGTTCGAAGCGGTGCGTAAGCTGCTGAACGACGATCGCCGGGCGCATATGCTGCCGCTGGGCATTGAGCAGTTACCGGTGTTGCAGGCGTTCGATACCGTGTTTTCGATGGGCGTGCTCTATCACCGTCGTTCCCCGCTCGATCATCTGTTACAGCTTAAGAATCAGCTGGTCAGCGGTGGTGAACTGGTGCTGGAGACGCTGGTGATTGAGGGCGATGTGAATCAGGTGCTGGTGCCCGGTGAGCGCTATGCACAGATGCGTAACGTCTTCTTCATCCCGTCCGCCGAGGCGCTGAAAAGCTGGCTGGAGAAAAGCGGCTTTGTTGATGTGCGGATTGTCGATTTTGCTCTGACCACCACTGAAGAGCAGCGCCGAACCGACTGGATGACCAGCGAGTCGCTGGCCGAATTCCTTGATCCCGTAGACCCCAGCAAAACGGTTGAGGGCTATCCGGCTCCGCTGCGTGCCGTGCTGGTCGCCACCAAACCGTAATGCCCTGGCGGCGAAACAACGCCAGTTTCGCCGCAAATCCAATAAACACACAGCCGGTAACGCGATCCATCACCTTCAGCACCCGCGGTTTTCTCAGACGACCGGCGAAGTAGTGGCTGCCGCCAGTCAATATCGCATTCCAGACCAGACAGCCGGGCATGATATCCAGTGCCGTCACGCTGGCGCGTTTTGCGCCCTGAGCTACTGCTGAGCGCAGCATCCGCGTGGTGGTCATGGCGTTATCCCTGGAGGTAACAGCCGGTCAGCAGAGTATGGGTGTCCTGCTAGCGTAACAGGCCAGTCGGATTATCTCACCCTGGTCACTCTCCCTGTTCGTCAGCGTGTGCCATGCTAAGGGCGGTTTAACTTCATATTAAGGAGCTGTGATTATGAGTAAATTTATCTTCTCTTCACCCCGTAAATATGTGCAGGGCGCGGGCGTGCTGGATGAGCTGGGTCCCTATGTGGCCGAACTGGGTGATAACGCTTTCCTGGTCGCGGATGATGTCGTCTGGAAATTGATCGGCGAACGCGCGCAACAGGCGCTGCAAAAGGCGGGCGTTACCTTCAACTGGCACCAGTTCAACGGCGAGGCCTCCAGTAATGAGATTACCCGACTCAGTGCGCTGGCAAAAAGTCAGGGCTGTAACGTGGTGGTCGGGCTGGGAGGCGGAAAAACGCTGGACACGGTTAAGGCGGTGGCGGATGAAATCAGGCAGCCGGTAGCAATCGTGCCGACGATCGCCTCCACCGATGCCCCCTGTAGCGCGCTGTCGGTCATCTATTCTGATAGCGGCGTATTTGAGAGCTATCGCTTCTACAGCAAAAATCCTGATTTGGTGCTGGTGGACACCGCCGTCTGCGCCAGTGCGCCGGCACGACTCTTTGCCTCAGGCATTGCAGATGGTCTGGCGACCTGGGTTGAAGCGCAGGCAGTGGCGCGTTCGCATTCGAAATCGATGGTCAATGGTGATCCGACACTTGCCGGACTGGCGATTGCCCGAGCCTGTGAAGAAACGCTTCTTACATGGGGTTACAGCGCCTATGTTGCAGTCACTGAAAAACGGGTGACGCCAGCGGTGGAAGCGGTGGTAGAGGCAAATACGCTGCTCTCGGGGCTGGGCTTTGAAAACGGCGGGCTGGCAGCTGCACACGCCATTCATAATGGTTTTACCGCTATTGATGGTGATATCCACCATCTGACCCATGGCGAGAAAGTCGCCTACGGCACACTGACACAAATGGTGCTTGAGAAGCGTCCGGACGAGGAAATTGCGCGCTATATCCGCTTCTATCGCGCGATCAATATGCCAACCACGCTTCGGGAGCTGCATCTGGAAAATGAAAGCTGGGAGAATCTGGTGAAGATAGGTGCACTGGCGAACAGTGAGGGCGACACGCTGAAAAATCTCAATCCAAATCTTTCACCGGAAGATATTGCCAACGCACTGCTGGCGCTGGATGCTTTTAGTCAGACAGTAAAATAGTCACCCGACAGGCGATCATCCGATCGCCTTTTACTCCGCCGCCGCCGGCTGGTCCCAGTACTCATATTTGTAGGCGGAACTGAGATGGCGCTCAATAGTGCCGCGCGTGAAGATTTCGGTCTCGTGAAGATAGCTCAGGGTACAGTTACCCACCTGATCCCAGGACTGACACTCATCTACTGACCGGATGGTGCTCAGCGGTGTGGTCGCCGTGCCGTTGAGCCGCACTTCACGCCATTGGGGATCGTAGGTATAACTGTCGGTGCTGCGGGCCGATGTGGTGCGGGTCACCAGACCCTGCGGGTTCCAGTGGTAATGATTTTCACCGTTGGTCAGGGGATCGCTGCCGCGTGCCACGCTCTTCTCCAGCCGGAACTGCCGATCATAGCGATAAGTCGTGTCGGTAAAGCCGCTTTTACCCATGCTGGTAAACCTGTCGGAGGCGCTGGTGATGTTGCCATGCTGACCTTTCTGCCAGTTAATCGTCCCCTTTCGGTTATCGACCACCACCTCTTTGCCCTCTTTCAGCACTTTTACCATATAGGCATATTCCGCCACCCAGCCGCCTTGCACCCGGGCAATGTGTTGCTCCATGCTGAGAATCACGTTGCGCTCACTTTTGTCATAGCTGACGTCGGCAACAGTCAGATCGCCACAGGCGTCAAACTGCCCCAGCACCCGCTTTTGCGAGTTCACATCTTTGCCAAACTCACCCGCAACCACCTGCTTCACCGCGCCTTTCGCATTCCCGCCCAGCAAAATCAGGTTATTGCTGTTAGCCACAGCAACGTTGTTCGGGCTGCATGCGCTGGCGGCAGCGCTGCCACTGCAGAGAGCAGTCAGGATCAGAGTCAGGACAGCAATCGGATTGGGTTTCATAGGATCTTTTCCAGGCGACGTTGCTTTCAGTGTAAACGCTACGGTGATGAACAGCGGCAATCTGTGAAGATTTCAGCCTGCATCGCCTTTTAGGACCGAAGAGGCGACACGGCATCAGCATAACGAATAAAGCGGGTGATTACGTTGCTGCCGCGCCTGAAAGTCCTGGATGACATGTAATGATTAATATGGGGCAGGTGATTTTTATCGAGCCAGGCGAAAGAGTGATAACTTCGCTGCAGCCAGATCTCAGCCCCCCACTGTTACTATGAAGTACTCTTACCTGTTATGTCCATCTTGTAAATATCAGGATTTCACACTTTTAAAGAGTAGAATCAGTGTGTATCAGCCTGCCTGGAAGCTGATTCATCAAATTATAAAAAAAAAGGAAATCAGTCTGTCCGGGTACTGCACTTAACTCGCTCCAGAATTAACGAAAACTGTAACATGCCTCATTCTGCATATTATGTAAGGTAGTTAGCAGGTATTCGTCATTCAGGACAAACTCAGGATTGATAAAAATCAGCGCAGATGCACAGGCGGTTATAGAGAGACATGTAACTTTTTCTTATTCAGCCATTCTTCAGACTGCACTATTGTCATTCGTGGGTCAAAGAAACAGGAGGGCTATTTTTCACTTTACATCAGAGGTTGCTAAGAAAGCCAAAAACCCACCAGATGGCGAGATTTTTAATGTTATATGTTTGCGCGTTATCTCAATATTTAACACTATGGGATTCTTTTTGCGTGACGCACTTAAATTATTTATACTTAATACGGATTTACAATCCACAACATTGAAGATTGTGGCATTAATATTGATGGAGCATGGAAGCATGGCGCGTAACTTAGCCCCCGGATATTGTATAGTGGAAAGACCCGGTACACTGGATTATCAGGCACGGGAACTGTTCAGAGATATTCGTTCCCCAGCCACCAGCCTGTTTATGAAACTCAATGCGGATACGCAATATCTGAAACCCGGGCAAATTTTAATCGTTGCTGACCCGGACACGCCTGATCACCTGACAATGCAGATGCTGACCACACTCCGACAGGCAAAAAATAAAACCAACGCGGCGCTTACAGGCGTAAGTGTCGACGATGCCCGGTTTATGCAGAAACATTACGGAATGATCGCTGCGCTGAGTGGTGCCGGAGAAAAAATCTTCAGCACTGCGGGTGATGTCGGCGAAAAGTATTTCAATGCCATTGAGCAAACACTAAAAAAAATTGAAGCCAGCTACCAGAATCAGTTTCGTACCCAGTGGACGTTGATCAGCCAGCAGTTTTTTGTGGAACGTAATCAATTGCTGCACCAGCTAAAGGAATTAGTTAACAGACCGCTGTTAAAATCCCTTGCACGATATACCTTGAAATTCCAACAGTATGACAATATGAAGCGGGCGTTAAACCTCTCCAGCCGTTCGATTGTTCATGAGTGGTCTACTGTGGGGATGGGTAGCATTCCTGGATATTCGTATTATGTGGGCAATGCGGCCAGAGCAGCGCGCTTCCTCAAGGCCGGAGGATATATTGGTATGGGATTTGCTTTTGCCGGGACAAGTAATGAAGTTGTGAATGCCTGTATGACAGGCCGAGAGGGTGAATGTGGCAAAATCGCCGTAAGAGATTACTCAAAGTTTGTGCTTGGCACAGCCGGAGGAGTGGTTGGCGGTGCATATGGAGGTGCTGCTATGACCGGTATTTGTACCGCTATAGGTATTGCTACCGTAGGAGCAGGTGGAGTGGCATGTGCTGTTGTGGGATCTGTCGCCGGTGGTTATATTGGCAGCACTGGCGCAGAAGCAATTGTTAATAAGGTAACAGAGCTACTATGGTAATTGAAAAATTATTAGCTGGCACATCATTATTTTTTGGATTATTAGGCAGCGGGCTTATATTTTTTTCGTTTTTTGTTTATGCAGCGAAAAGAAAAGATTACTACAAACTGATCTCATCTTATTCGAATAAATATAAATTCCCCGCACCTTGTTCTTTCTATCATAGTGTCGGCTTCTTCGGTGCATTCCCGGTCATACGTTTTTTTATAAAATTAAGCCAGCGGAAGAAAATATTTCTTATGGACAGTAATGACCCAGCATATTCTTTCTTTGATGATAAAAACATCAAAATACACTCATGGATGAGATTTTTTTCTGGCCTGTGGTTTGCAGCTACAGCATGTCTCATCATTTTCGCTTTTATCGGACTGCTTTTACCATAAAATAGTGGTGGCTCTTCAATGGGCCACTTTTGTCAAAAATTTTCATCCATTTCAAGATGCACATTGAGCATCGATAGACACCTATCTATCAATCTCTCAGAAATCTGATGCTTAGGCCGCAAAAGTCGGAGTAAGTAGCTAAAATGAATGTAAAAGAGAAAGGTGTTTTAGCGGCAGTAACAATAGTATTGAATAAAAATTTTTATCCGGCATCACTTTTAATTCAAGATAAATAATGTTGTTGATTAAGGAATTGTGCTGCGTCGTATTCGCTTAGCTCCCGAGGTTTCCTTAACTGTTTAACTTGTTGCTTTACACAAAAAGAACCCCAGCAAGTTGTACTGGGGTTTGGTACTTGCAAACACCACGTCAATGATCGGCGTGCTGCGCGGCAAAATCTGTTGTGATTCAGGCGACCCGAACGGTGCTCATCTGCATCACGCTTTTCATCGCCTCAACCACATCGCCGTCTACACAGTAGCGGCTGAACTCGTCGGTTTCGGCTTCTGAACACATGGAGACCCCCGCTTTGCGGTAGCGCATCGGCGATGCCATCAGGCGACTGGCCGAGCTGTGGACTTCATCAATCCCCATGTCGAGAAACTTTTGCAGGTTGCTGAGACGAACCCCGGCACCCGCCATAATAATAGGACCGTTACTGGTCTCATTAAGTTCCCTGAGTAATGCAATTCCGTTTTCAGCGCTCTGCTGCTGGCCGGATGTCAATATCCGCGCCACCCCCAAATCCGTTAATTCTTCCAGTGCGCGCTTAGGACTGTGGCACAGATCGAAGGCGCGATGAAAGGTCACGGCCATGCCGTCACACAGCGCCATAATCTGCCGCATCTGACCATGATGAATGTGGGCCTCTTCATCCAGCATCCCAATCACCAGGCCAGGAAAACCGAGTTCGCGGATTAACGCCACGTCCGATTTCATCGCTTCAAATTCGCGTGAGCTGTAACAAAAATCGCCACCCCGTGGCCGGACAATAGGATGAACCGGAATCGAAACGTCGCGCCGGGCGGCATTCAACACACCCGCCGATGGTGTCAGGCCGCCTTCACGCGGTGCGGTACAAAGTTCCACCCGATCGGCGCCCGCCTCTTGTGCAGTTACGGCGCAATCCACGCCATAGCAGCAAATTTCCAGTGTGGTCATTCTCTTCTCCTTTACATGACTCTGGTTCAAGGCAGATTCATCAGTTAGTCTGGCTGCTGGAATGAGTTTACCGGGAAAGTTAACTATGGCATTCAATTTCGACCAACGGATAGACCGTCGTCACAGCGATAGCCTTAAATGGAACAAATATGCGGACCAGGACATTCTGCCGTTGTGGGTGGCAGATACGGATTTTCGATCGCCTGATTGCGTCATCGATGCGATTAAAACCCGCGCCGAGCATGGAATTTTTGGCTATGGCGACACGCCAGTAGCGTTCATCGACAGCGCCGTTGCCTGGCTCGCCTCGCACTATCAGTGGCACGTTAATCCGGAGTGGATTGTGGTGTTGCCGGGTGTGGTGTGCGGGTTGAATCTCACCGTGCGGGCGTTTACCGCGCCTGACGAGCTGACGATTGCCCCCACTCCCATCTATCCGCCGTTTCGCGGTGCGGCAAAACTGGCAGAGCGGGAGCAGGTCAATCTGCCCTTAACGCTGGAAGAGGGACGCTGGTTGCTGGATCTGGCTGCGGCTGAAGATCAGATGGGCGGTAAAGAGCGGCTGTTGATGCTGTGTAATCCGCAGAATCCGGGCGGCACCGTCTATCGCCACGAGGAGCTGCAGGCGCAGCTGGAATTTGCGCAGAAGCACAATCTGATTGTCTGTTCCGACGAGATCCACAGCGATCTGCTGCTGGAACCGGGCATTCAGCACATTCCGTTTGCGTCGCTGAGTGAAGATGCGGCCCAGCGCAGTGTGACGCTGATGTCACCCTCGAAGAGCTTTAATATTGCCGGTCTGGGTGCCTCCATCGCCATCATCCCCAACGCCGAACTGCGCGCGCGCTTTAACCGGTTGCGACGCGGCATTGTGGCAGAGGTTGATATTCTGGCACTCACCGCTGCGGCAGCGGCATGGCGCGATGGTGAGCCCTGGCTGAAGGCGCAGAACGCCTACCTGCGCAGTAACCGTGACTGGCTTGTGTCGCAGGTCAATAAGATGACTGGCCTGTCGGTCGCCACGCCGGAAGCGACCTATCTCGCCTGGATCGACGCCAGCGCGCTGGGTGTGGCCAGCCCTGCACTCTATTTTGAGAAGCACGGACTGGGCTTAACTGCCGGACGCGAGTTTGGCAATGACCAGTTTGTCCGGCTCAATTTCGGCTGTACCCGTGCCCTGCTGGATGAGGCTGTAGCGCGCCTGAAGCGCGCCGTGGCCGCCCGCATCTAGTTCTGTTCGCTGGCGACAATCTCCTCCAGCCGCCACGGATGAAACTTGATTGTCGTCTGTCCATCCGTCACCGCCAGGGTCGGATTGGGCAGACGTTCATTCTCGCCCTGCGGTGAGCTGGTTTTAAAAGAAATGCCCGGCTGCGTCAGTGCCTCATCGGACAATAACGCCATCGCTCGCATGCCCAGCGTCTGATGATCGCCGCGTAACACCACCTCTATATGCTCCCAGCCTTCATGGCGATAACGCTTTTCACCCGGCCATGGCAGTTCAACCACATCAATCTGTCTGCCCGCCACAACCAGTGGATCATGGAGTTTAAACAGGCAAATCTGCCGTCCGTTGATCATTGCAGCCGAAAACTCGGTGCCAATCTGTTGCAGGCCTTGCTGCCAGCGCTTCGCCGTCGTGTCCTGATGACAACGCACCGAAATATGGTCCACGTCCAGATCGTTAAGGCGCAAACCGAGTCGCTGCGCAAAATTTTGCAACGATTCTTCAAAACGTCCTAAATCTGTCTTTAAATCATCCAATTCTGCCGGAAAAGTTCGCTCCACCACCCTCAATCCTCTCTATTTGTTTAGCATTTATAATCGGTCTGGTTTATTGTGCGCCGCGTGCTCAGCGTCACATAATGGTAAGATTCATCTTATTTGGACTGAAATTTAATGCAAAACCGTATAATAACATCTTTCATTTCGGATTTATCTCCTGTTTAGGGCCATGAGTAGCTTGATGAAAGTGCATTAAATTACTGATTTAAATCAACTTCTTTAATACAATAAGATAACTCTCATTTGAAGGACAAACAATTGCAGCCTTCCCTGCCTTCCTATAAATTTGACCTAACACAACCAAAAGGAATGGCTCTATGTCTATGCTCATCGTTGTCGCTGTCCTGATCGCACTGATGGGATTTGCAATTTCCCGCCATTGGAAGGTGCGTGAAGATAAAAGCGTAAAGAACCCACGCCGTCACTTGCGACGTCGTTAACGCCTCTGGGAAACATCTTCTTCAGCTCTGTTTCCCCGCTTCATCCAACTACTGACGCCCACCCACATTTCACGTATACTTTTCCCCTCATTTTTTCCGTTTTGTCTGCCCCATCCGTTTCTGCCTATCCGTTACGCGATGTGCTCAGGCAAGATGATGACAGCCCGGCTTAGCAGGCCTGGCTTTGTTCAGCACATGAAGGTAACTCGGTGAATATTCAGGCACTTCTTTCCGCAAAAGTCAGTCAGGCAATGGTTTTAGCCGGCGCACCCGCCGATTGCGAACCGCAGGTTCGTCAGTCCGCACGGGTTCAGTTTGGAGACTATCAGGCCAACGGCATTATGGCCGTGGCGAAAAAGCTGGGACAGGCACCGCGACAATTAGCGGAAACGGTGATTCAGCACCTCGACCTGACAGGTATTGCCAGCAAGGTTGAAATTGCCGGGCCGGGCTTCATCAACATCTTCCTGGACCACAACTGGCTGGCAACCCACGCCCGTGAAGCGCTGAGTCTGCCGCGCCTTGGCGTGCAGCTGGCCGAGCCGCAGACTATCGTGGTCGACTACTCTGCGCCTAACGTCGCAAAAGAGATGCACGTTGGCCACGTCCGCTCCACCATCATTGGTGATGCGGCGGTGCGTACGCTTGAGTTCCTGGGTCATAAAGTAATCCGCGCCAACCACGTGGGCGACTGGGGTACGCAGTTCGGCATGTTGATCGCGTTTCTGGAAAAGCAGCAGAATGAAGATCATGCAGAGATGGCGCTGGCCGATCTCGAAGGCTTCTACCGTGAAGCCAAGCGCACCTATGATGAAAATCCTGAGTTTGCCGAGCGCGCGCGCAGCTATGTAGTGAAACTCCAGGGTGGCGATGAATACTGCCGCCAGATGTGGAAGAAGCTGGTCGACATCACCATGAGTCAGAACCAGAAAATCTATGACCGCATGAACGTGACACTGACGCGCAACGATGTCATGGGTGAAAGCCTCTATAACGATATGCTGCCTGGCATCGTCTCCGACCTGAAGCAGAAAGGCTTAGCGGTTGAGAGCGAAGGCGCGACCGTGGTGTTCCTGGATGAATTCCAGAACAAAGAAGGTGAGCCGATGGGCGTCATCATCCAGAAAAAGGATGGCGGCTACCTCTACACCACCACCGATATCGCCTGTGCGAAATATCGTTACGAAACGCTGAAAGCCGATCGTGTACTCTATTACATCGACTCACGTCAGCATCAGCATCTGGTTCAGGCCTGGACCATCGTGCGTAAAGCGGGTTATGTGCCGGAGTCTGTGCCACTGGAGCACCATGCATTCGGCATGATGCTGGGCAAAGATGGCCGTCCGTTCAAAACCCGCAGCGGCGGCACCATCAAGCTCTCCGATCTGCTGGATGAAGCCTATCAGCGTGCCTACACGCTGGTGCGTGAGAAGAACCCGGAGATGAGCGAAGCGGAAGTGAAAACGCTGGCAGAAGTGGTCGGCATCAGCGCAGTGAAATACGCTGACCTGTCAAAAAGCCGCACCACCGACTACATCTTCGACTGGGACAACATGCTGGCGTTTGAAGGCAACACCGCGCCTTACATGCAGTATGCCTATACCCGTGTGCTCTCCGTGTTCCGCAAAGCGGGTATTGATGCCAATTCACTGGATGCAGCGATCGTGATCAGCGAAGAGCGCGAAGCGCAGCTGGCTACCCGCCTGCTGCAGTTTGAAGAGGTCATCACTCAGGTCGCTCGTGACGGTACGCCACATGTGATGTGTGCTTATCTCTACGATCTGGCTGGTCTGTTCTCCGGCTTCTACGAGCACTGCCCGATCCTCAGCGCGGAGTCAGAAGAAACCCGTCTGAGCCGACTGCAGCTGGCCGCGCTGACGGCGAAAACGCTGAAGCAGGGTCTGGATACGCTGGGTATCGACACCGTCGAGCGTATGTAATCTCAGAAACGGAGAGGGTTTACCCTCTCCGTTTCTGCTCTCCATTATCCTCTCAGAACGTCCTCCAAATCTCCGCAGCAGGAGAGTGTTATGTCTGTCGCCGCGCACCTTATCAGCAGCCACCTTCCCACAATTAAGCAGTTGCAGTGCTTTCTGGCTGTCGCCCACGAGCTTAATTTTCGCCGTGCCGCAGAACGGCTCAGCATGACGCAGCCTCCGCTCACCCGCCAGATTCAAAGCCTGGAAGATCTGCTCGGTCAGTCGCTGTTCAGTCGCACAACCCACGCAGTGACGCTCACCGAATCTGGCCGTGCGCTGGTCGCGAAAGCAGAAGCGATCCTCACAGCGTTAAGTGTATTAAAGCAGGAAGCACAGCCCGCCGCACGGCTGCGCATCGGGCTGACCCGCACGCTGAACTTTGAACGGATCGCGCCGCTCAATAAACAGCTCGCCAGTTTCCTTGCCCGCGATGAGATGGAGATGCCCAGTCTGACCTCCGCTCAACTGCTCCAGAGCCTGGCAAAAAACAACCTGGATTTGATCCTCACCGGCGAAAAAGGGCCCGAAGCCGAAGAGGTCGTCCAGTACGCCTGGGTTTACCGCGAACCGCTGCTCGTCGCTATGCCATCGACGCACCCAGCCAGTCTGACGCAGAAAGTCTCGCTGGACGCGCTGGCCGACCTGCCGTTGTTCTGGTTTGCGCGCAGTGCCAATCCGCAGTTTTACGATAAATGCGAGCGTTACTTCGCCACGCTCAGCGTCATGCTGAAACGGGTGAGAGAGCCGGATGATTCCCTGCTGATGCTATCGCACATCGCCAGAGGCAAAGGATTCGCCCTGATGCCGCAGTCAAAATGTACCTTTAACCAGGCAGGTCTCTGTTACCGGCCGCTGACGGAAGGCGCGGCGCAACAGCTGGCAATTGATGTTTATGTGGCTATTCGCGCCGATGAAAACAGTGAGTCGGTTCTCAATGCGCTGAGAGTCCTCTCTCAGCCCGCTGAAAGCGAAGCCTCTACGCGCGGCTGAGTCGTAGAGCCATCCGTCCAGTTGCTGTCTGAATCCCTCGTTTCCCTGATACCTTTTTTGCATAACGGAAAGAGCAATTCATAGCTTTAACGCGGAGTGAAACAATCGTGTCTCACTTACGAGGAGAGACAATGAAAAAGCGAACGTTAACTCAGGGTCTGGACGTCAGCGCCATCGGCTATGGCGCAATGGGGCTCAGCGAATTTTATGGGCAGACCGATGATCGTCATTCACGTCAACTGCTCAGCCAGCTGCGCGACCTGGATATCACTTTTATCGATACTGCCGATCTCTACGGACGTGGACACAACGAGCAGCTAATCGGACAGTTTCTTGCCGGGCTGAGCAAGGCTGAGCGGCTGAGATTCACCGTCGCCACCAAATGTGGCATCGAGCGCCCGGCAGATGAGGCCTATGCCCGCACCATCAACAATCAGCCGGACTACATTACCCGCAGCTGCCATGCCTCCCTGAAACGGCTGGGCGTTGAGCGTATCGATCTCTTTTATCTGCATCGCATCAGTCCGGCGACGCCGATTGAGGAGAGCATGCAGTGTCTCAGCCGTCTGGTGCAGGAAGGAAAAATCGCCCGGATTGGGCTGTGTGAAGCCTCTGCCGCCACGCTGTACCGGGCGCAGGCGATTCATCCGCTGGCCACGCTGCAGACGGAATATTCACTCTGGACGCGAGACATCGAGGAAGAAATTCTGCCAACGGTGAAAAAGCTCGGTATCGGCCTTGTGCCCTATTCGCCGCTGGGCAGAGGTTTCCTGACCGGCAAATACCGCAAAAACAGTGATTTTGCCGAGGGTGATTTCCGTAAAAACAATGACCGTTTCCAGCAGGAAAATATCGATCATAATCTACAGCTTCTTAATGCAGTGACGCCGCTGGCGGAAAAATACGACGCCACCACCGGGCAGATTGCGCTGGCCTGGCTACTGGCACAGTATGAAAAAATTGTCCCGATTCCGGGTACTAAACAGATCGCTTATCTCACTGAAAATGCGCAGGCTGCAGATATCGAGCTGGAAGAGCAAGATCTCCGGTTGCTGAATAGTATTCATCAGCAGATTGAGGTCAAAGGCGGCCGCTATTCTGAGGAGGGAATGAAGGGGGTTAATGCCTGAAGATACACTACGCACTTGCGCACTGTGTAACGGTGCGCAAGATGCAAAGGCACAGGAGGAGATCTCCGGCTTTCCTTCAGTCAGTTCAGCAACAACACGCTTACTCGTAATTAACCATCACTTCGCTGCTCACCACCCGTAATCCGGGTGGGAGCGCCCCGCTTCCGGCAAAACCAAACACCATGTGCAACGTCTCACCGGCGTTCAGATGCGCCAGCCCGCGCGTGATGCCGCTGGCACCTTCAAGCGACGTGCAACGCTGTTCGCCGCACAGCCGCACTTCCAGGCCAGACGGTGCCGGTCTGCTCAGTTCATAACGCCAGTTAACGATGCTGACTTCCCCGCCGACATCGGCGGGCGGCGTCAGCGGCTGCGCCCGTTGCCAGCTGCCACGGTTCGCCAGCAGCGGCCCGTTGGCCGTGGCGCTCCAGGCCCCCCCTGCCGCCTGAGCCATCAGCGGCAGCATTAACAAAGCCGTCACCAGCCAGCGCATTATTTGCCTCCGATGGTGGCAGTCATACGGATCTGGCGGTTGTCGCTCAGTTCCAGATTAGAGAGCACCACCAGCTGTGGCAGATTACGGCGCAGGAATCGTGCCAGCAGCGCACGCAGCGGATGATTGACCAGCAGTACCGGAGGCGCGCCCAGCATCTCCTGACGCTGCAATGCCGCCTGTGCCTGACTCAACAGCCGATCGGCCAGACCCGGCTCCAGTCCGCCACCACCCTGCAACGCCTGTAACAGCAGACGCTCAAGTGTGGAATCCAGCCCAATAACCTGTACTTCTTCATTACCCGGGAACCACTGCTGAGTAATTGCACGGCCCAGCGCCACACGCACGACGCTGGTCAGCTCCTGCGGATCGCTCTGTACCGGTGCATGCTCTGCCAGTGTTTCGATAATGGTACGCATATCGCGAATCGATACCCGCTCAACCAGCAGGTTCTGCAGCACCTTGTGCAGCGTGGTCAGCGAGATCACACCCGGCACCAGATCTTCGGTCAGCTTCGGCATTTCCTGGGTCACACGATCCAGCAGTTGCTGCGCTTCCTGACGGCCAAACAGCTCGCTGGCGAACTGGCCAATCAGATGGTTAAGGTGAGTGGCTACTACGGTACTGGCTTCTACAACGGTAAAGCCCTGAATCTGCGCCTGCTCTTTCAGCGCGCTGTCAATCCAGACCGCCGCCAGGCCAAAGGCCGGATCGACGGTTGCTTCACCCGGCAGGCTGCCGGCAGCCGTGCCCGGGTTAATCGCCATCCAGCGGCCAGGATAGGCATCACCGCTGCCAATCTCCACCCCTTTCATCAGGATGCGATAGCGTGCAGGTGGCAGATCCATGTTGTCGCGGATATGCACCACCGGCGGCAGGAAACCAACATCCTGAGCAACCTTCTTACGAATACTGCGGATACGTCCCAGCAGCTCACCGTTTTGCTGATGATCGACCATCGGAATCAGGCGATAGCCCACCTCCATGCCCAGCGTATCTTCCAGCTGCACATCGGTCCACGACGCTTCGGTGGCGGCTGGCGTGTCCGCCGTTTTGTTGCTGATGCTGCCGGCAACGTCCACTTTTTTCTTCGGCTGTGCTTCGCGACCACGCAGCCACCAGGCCAGACCCAGTAAGGCGGCGGTGAACAGCAGGAAGACGAAGTTAGGCATGCCAGGCACCAGACCCAGCAGGCCAATCACACCGGCGCTGAGCATGAGTACGCGGGGATCTTTGAACAACTGGGTGACCATCTGCTCGCCGACATCCTGATCGGTGGCGACGCGCGTCACGATAACACCGGCAGCGGTGGAGATAACCAGCGCCGGGATCTGCGCAACCAGACCATCACCGATGGTCAGCAGCGTATAGGTCTCTGCGGCATGACCCGCATCCATACCGTGCTGCACCACGCCCACCAGCAGGCCGCCGATGACGTTGATGACCATGATCATGATACCGGCGACGGCATCACCACGAACGAACTTACTCGCACCGTCCATCGAACCGTAGAAGTCAGCTTCCTGGGTCACTTCAGCACGGCGGCGTTTGGCATCATCTTCACCGATCAGACCGGCGTTGAGGTCGGCATCGATCGCCATCTGCTTACCGGGCATCCCGTCCAGCACAAAGCGCGCGCCCACTTCGGCGATACGACCGGCACCCTTGGTGATAACCATAAAGTTGATGATCACGAGGATGATAAACACCACGATACCGATGGCAAAGTTGCCGCCCACCAGGAAGTGGCCGAACGCTTCAACTACCTGTCCGGCCGCGGCGGCACCGGTGTGCCCCTCCATCAGGATGATACGGGTCGAGGCGACGTTCAGCGCCAGACGCAGCAATGTCGAGAACAGCAGAATAGTCGGGAACGCCGCAAACTCCAGAGTCCGCTGGGTGAACATCGCCACCAGCAGGATCATGATCGACAGCGCAATGTTAAAGGTGAACAGCAGATCGAGGATAAACGGCGGTAATGGCAGAACCATCATCGACAGGATCATCAGGATCAGTACCGGCCCGGCCAGTACCTGCCATTGCATATCTTTAAAGCCCGGTAAACGTAGCTTTACGGCCAGGTTATTAGCCATCGTTGTTGTTCTCTCCTGCAAAGTCCATCTCTGCCGGGACCGGCAGGTCTTTTGGTTTGGTTGGGATCAGGCCGCCTTCGCGCTTCCAGCGGCGTGACTGCCAGACCCATGCCAGCACTTCGGCCACGGCGGCATAGAGCGCGCCGGGAATGTGCTGACCAATTTCGGTATGTCGGTATAACGCACGCGCCAGCGGCGGTGCTTCCAGAACCGGAATGCGGTGTTCAGCAGCCAGTTCACGAATTCTCAGGGCGATCTCGCCCGCGCCTTTCGCAACAACCTTTGGCGCACTCATCTTTTTCTCGTTGTACTGCAGTGCGACCGAGTAGTGCGTCGGGTTGGTGACAATAACGTCGGCTTTCGGGACATCCGCCATCATCCTGCGTCGCGCGGCGGCGCGCATCTGCTGACGAATACGGCCTTTAACATGTGGGTCGCCTTCCTGCTGCTTATGCTCGTCGCGAATTTCCTGCATCGACATCTTCAGCTTCTTAAAGTGGCTATACAGCTGCCAGAAGACGTCATAGCCCACCATCGGAATCAGCCCCAGCATCACCAGCGAACAGCAGATCGCAATCATCTCCATGCCGTGAATCAGCGCGGTGACGGGCGATTCACTGATCAGCCGCAGCATCTCAGGCCAGTGGCTCCAGATGTACCACCAGCCCACAGCGCCAACCAGAATAGTCTTGAGGAGACCTTTAAACAGTTCGGTCCAGGCCTGAGCGGCGAACATCCGCTTGAAACCCGCCATCGGGCTCATCTTCTTCAGGTCGAACTTGATCGATTTACCGCTGAAAACAATACCGCCCAGCAGCATGGGCGCGGCGATTGCTACCAGTACCAGACCGCCCATCAGCGGCAGCAGCGCCATCAGTGCCTGAGTGATCAGGCTGCCGATGTGGCTGACGATAATTTTGTCGTCTCTGACCATGCCGTGGTCAAAACGGAGCCCGGTGGCGACCATCGCCGCCAGGCGGTGCGCCATCATGTTGCCGCCCATCCACAGGATCATGATGCCGGCCAGCAGCATCAGTACAGATGTCAGTTCGCGCGAACGCGGAATCTGGCCCTCTTCACGCGCTTTCTCAAGTCGGTGGGCCGTGGGCGATTCTGTTTTGTCTTCGTCGCTATCTTCAGCCACGACAAACCTCGGTTGGCAGGAATTCTGAGCTTAGAATGCCAAATCTGGCTTAAGTTAAAGCGGAGATAAGAAGGGGGAAACAGGCGTTCTTTCGGGGATGGATCTGACAATGCAGAACGGGGCCACCCGAAGGTGACCCTGTTTAGTTTATTTTGCAGCGGTTTTGCCCGCCCGCAGGCGGATGAAAACTAGAAGCCTAAGCTGTCCAGCAGGTCATCAACCTGATCCTGGTTCGCCACGACGCCTGGTGCATCGTTGTGGATCTGCGGACCGTTCAGCAGGCTGTTGCCGACCTGGCGCTTCTCAGCACTGACTTCTGGCATGTTCTCCAGCAGCACCATTAACAGCTGGCGCTCGATTTCCTGGATCACATCCATCATGCGCTTGATAACCTGACCGGTAAGGTCCTGGAAATCCTGCGCCATCATGATTTCAAGCAGCTGCTTGTTGGTAAAGGCGGTGTGCTCTGGCACGGCGGTGAGGAATTCGCGCGTATCCGTCACCAACTCCCGCGCATCACCCAATTCAATCGGGTTCTCAAACCACTCATCCCAACGCCCTTTCAGCTGCGTTGCTCCGGCTTCCATCTTATCCTGATGGGGTTGTGCTGCTTCAACACAGTTCAACGCACGGTCGGCGGCCTGCGCCGTCATCTGCACAACATAATCCAGACGATCGCGGGCATCAGGAATAGCTTCAGCTGCATCAGCAATCGCTTTATCCAGCCCCAGCTCGCGCAGACTGTCGCGCAGCATGCGCGTCAGAGAGCCAATGCGTGAAATGATGTCGGGTGCCGCGGCATCCTCAGTTGGTTTCGGAAAGTCGCTCATCACATCCCCTTACATGCCCAGTTTTTCGAAAATTTTACCCAGCTTTTCTTCCAGGGTAGCCGCGGTGAATGGCTTCACCACATATCCACTGGCACCCGCCTGGGCGGCGGCGATAATGTTCTCTTTCTTCGCTTCCGCGGTCACCATCAACACCGGCAGTGAACTCATTGCCGCGTCGGCACGAATGGTCTGCAGCAGTTGCAGGCCATCCATGTTTGGCATGTTCCAGTCGGAAATCACGAAGTCGAAACCACCCGCTTTCAGTTTGCCGAGGGCATCCACACCATCTTCCGCTTCTTCTACGTTATTGAAGCCCAGCTCTTTCAGCAGGTTACGCACAATACGACGCATCGTATTGAAGTCGTCTACTACCAAAAAGCGCATGTTTTTATCAGCCATATCTACTCCTGAGTTGTCTCGCCCGGCGGGACGGGCCTGTTAAATACGCAATGCCTGTCCGGCGCTAATTTTAGCCAGCATGTGCTGGCTGATGTTGCTTAAATCTACGACTTCGCTCACGCCGCCTGTGGCGATGGCCTCACGCGGCATGCCAAATACCACACAGCTGGCTTCGTTCTGGGCGATAGTCCAGGCGCCTGCCCGATGCATTTCCAGCATCCCTGCCGCACCGTCGTTGCCCATTCCGGTAAGGATGACCCCTACCGCATTTCGTCCGGCGTACGTTGCCACCGATTTGAACAGCACATCCACAGAGGGTTTGTGCCGGTTAACCGGTGGACCTTCATTCAGTTTCACCACATAGTTGGCACCACTTCGGGCCAGTTCCATGTGCATTGCGCCTGGCGCGATGTAGGCGTGCCCCGGCAGAATACGCTCACCATCTTCGGCTTCTTTCACCGTGATCTGACACAGCTTGTTCAGACGCTCGGCAAAAGAGCGGGTAAAGCCTGGTGGCATATGCTGAGTAATCAGCAGTGCCGGGCTGGTCGCCGGTAACGGCTGCAGCACATGGCGAATGGCCTCGGTTCCGCCGGTTGATGAGCCAATCGCAATCAGCTTCTCACTACTCAGCAGCGGACCCGCTTTCAGTGTCGCTGGCACCGGCATCGCTGTACGGTTGTGCAGACGGGCACGGGAAGCGGCACGAATTTTGTCGCCAATCATCTGGCTGTACGCCAGCATTCCTTCGCGGATGCCGAGCTGGGGTTTGGTGACAAAATCTACCGCACCCAGCTCCAGCGCGCGCAGCGTAATCTCGGAGCCTTTCCCGGTCAGCGATGAAACCATCACCACCGGCATTGGCCGTAACCGCATCAGTTTTTCGAGGAAATCGAGGCCATCCATGCGCGGCATTTCCACATCCAGCGTCAGCACCTGCGGATTGAACTGCTTAATCAAATCGCGGGCGACCAGCGGATCGGGCGCAGTAGCGACCATCTCCATATCCGGATGGCTGTTGATGATCTCTGTCATCAACTGCCGCATCAGCGCAGAGTCATCTACGCACATCACGGTGATTTTGCTCATCATCTTTCCTTCGTCAGTCCATAGACGGTTTGCCCGCGCAGCCAGAACTCTTTACTGATCTGACTGAAGTTTTCTGAGTGCCCGGCGAACAGGATGCCGCCCGGCTTCAGCAGTGGGACAAACCGACGCAGAATCTTCTCCTGCGTCTCTTTATCGAAATAGATCATCACATTGCGACAGAAAATCGCGTCGAATTGACCCGGCAGCGCCCAATCATTGGCCAGCAGGTTGAGCTGCGCGTAAGTGACCATGTTGGTCAGCTCGGGACGCGCCCGCACCATGCCGGCATGAGGACCGGTGCCGCGCAGGAAGTAGCGCTGCATTTGCGCCGGTGACAGCGTGCGCAGCTCTTCCTGGCGATACACACCCGCCACCGCTTTTTCCAGCACCTGGGTATCGATATCGCTGGCATGAACCTGGAACTTACCCGGTCCGGTACCCAGCGCTTCCGCCAGCGTCATGGCGATGGAGTAAGGCTCTTCACCAGTTGACGCTGCAGTGCTCCAGACGCTGAAGTTGCCCTGCCGCTTACGTGCATGCTCCGCCAGAATCGGGAAGTGATGCGCTTCGCGGAAGAAAGCGGTCAGGTTGGTGGTCAGTGCGTTAATAAACGCCTGCCACTCGGCACTGTTCGGATCGGACTCCAGCAGCGCCAGGTAGCGACCGAAATCATCGATATTCAGCGTACGCAGGCGACGAACCAGACGGTTGTAAACCATCTCACGCTTGTGATCGGCCAGGACGATACCGGCACGCTGATAGATCAGCTGGCTGATACGACGAAAATGCGTATCGGAGAGCGGTAAGCGCTGCACCATCTGCGACAGCAGCGTTGTCGTCTCACTTTGATCTAAAATTGTCGATTTTTTCATCTCTGCACCTGGCCCGAACTGAATTCATTATTTTTCTGCTGCGATGCCCGGCGGCTTAACGGCGACCGGGCCACGGGCGATTAAAAGGTTTCCCAGTTGTCGTCGCTGCGTGCAGCAGCCGGACGACCAACGGCTAACGGTGCTTCTGACTGGAGAGTTTTCATCGCCGTTGTCTTGTTAACGGCCTGAGCGACAAATTCTTTACCAATATTGAACACTGATACCGCTTGTTTTAAGTGACTTGCCTGATCTTCGAGCGCTGCAGCCGCGGCTGCGGACTCTTCGACCAGTGAGGCGTTCTGCTGTGTGACGCGATCCATCTCGGTCACCGCAAGGCCCACCTGGTCAATGCCACGGCTCTGTTCGTCTGATGCCGAGGCGATCTCACTCATGATGTCGGTGACGCGGGTGACCGCGCTGACGATGTTGCTCATCGTGTCACCGGCGCTCTCTACCAGCACCGAGCCAGTATTAACGCGGCTAACCGAATCTTCGATCAGACCTTTGATCTCTTTGGCGGCCTGAGCGCTGCGCTGCGCCAGGCTGCGCACTTCTCCGGCGACTACCGCAAAACCGCGACCCTGTTCACCGGCACGCGCCGCTTCAACCGCCGCATTCAGCGCCAGGATGTTGGTCTGGAAGGCGATGCCATCAATCACACTGGTGATATCGGCAATCTTCTTCGAACTACCCGCAATCTCTTTCATGGTGGTCACCACGCCATCCACCACTTTGCCGCCCTGTTGCGCGGTTTCAGAGGCGGTGTGCGCCAGCTTCGACGCCTGACGGGCGTTTTCGGCATTCTGCTTCACGGTTGCGGTGAGCTGCTCCATGCTGGCAGCGGTCTGCTCCAGCGAAGCGGCCTGCTGTTCAGTTCGTGAAGAGAGATCGTTATTGCCGATGGAAATTTCGCTGGCACCGGTATAGATGGCATCAGAGCCGTCACGAACGGTACGCACAGTGCGCACCAGCTCCTGCTGCATGTGTTGCAGTGAAGTCAGTAACTCACCGATTTCGTTATGCACGTTAATCTCAACCGGCTGGGTCAGATCGCCGCGCGCGATGTGCTGGATATGCTCAATGCTCTGACGCAATGGGCGGATCAGCACGGAACGCATGACGTTCCACACCAGGATAATCATCAGCAGAGTCACGGCCAGTGTGGCGATAACAATAGTGATGGAGCGGCTGTAAGCCTGCTGGTTAGTTTCCACTCCCTGCTGCGCCAGTACTTTATTGTGCTCAAGCCAGGCGCTGTAATCCTTCTGGAACTTGTCCTGGAAACTCTGCGTTGGCTGATCCACAAAACCTTTGAAGTTGCCGTTGGTGAAGAACACCATCAGTTCCGCCAGGGCATCGTGGTAGGCCTTGTAGTTCGCCTGTAACGTCAGGACGTTTTCAGCGGTTTTGTCCTGTTCAGACAGGTTATCGTTAAAGATCTGATAGTTGACTTCAGCTTCTTTCAGCTCCTGGCCGGCCAGGGCGACCAGATCTTTTACGCTGGCACCCGAGCCCGACATCTGTGCATCCTGCAGAAAACGAATACCGGCGCGGTTAAGGGTGTTGCGCGCCTGAACAAGCGAAACCCATGAGGTGCCCATCGCCTGTTGCAATGTATTCAGGCGCTGGTTGTAGGCAAAATTCTCTTTATCTGAACTGACAGTTTTGAAAAACATTCCGCCCGAAAAAAGCTGCAGCAGCGCAAACAGCGCCAGCACACACAGCAGGCCGGAAACGACTCGTACACGACTAAACATAAACACCTCATTGGTTGGCGATTCGTGTTTATTTATCGGCGGAGGCAGGGGGAACTTTATGCATGGCAGCGGCTTTAAGCCGCCGCCATGGTGAAAGGCAGGAAATCAGGCGCGGGAAATTTTGAAAACCGAGACGGCCTGCGTCAGTACGCTGGCCTGCTGCTCCAGAGCCGCCGCCGCAGCGGCAGACTCCTCAACCAGTGAGGCGTTCTGCTGGGTGACGCGATCCATTTCAGTAACGGCCAGACCCACCTGCTCAATACCGCGGCTCTGCTCATCAGACGCCGACGCGATTTCACCCATGATGTCGGTCACGCGGGTCACAGCGCCCACGATCTCATTCATAGTGCTGCCGGCGCTTTCAACCTGCAGTGAACCGCTGTTGACGCGAGATACGGAGTCTTCAATCAGGCCTTTTATCTCTTTCGCAGCCTGGGCGCTGCGCTGTGCCAGACTGCGCACTTCACCCGCTACCACCGCAAAACCGCGACCCTGTTCACCGGCACGCGCCGCTTCAACGGCTGCGTTCAGCGCCAGGATGTTGGTCTGGAAAGCGATGCCGTCGATCACGCTGATGATGTCAGCGATTTTCTTCGAGCTGCCGGCGATCTCTTTCATGGTCGTAACCACGCCATTCACCACTTTACCGCCCTGCTGCGCGGTTTCGGAGGCGGTCAGCGCCAGCTGTGACGCCTGACGGGCGTTATCAGCATTCTGCTTCACCGTGGCGGTGAGCTGCTCCATGCTGGCTGCAGTCTGCTCCAGTGAGGCGGCCTGCTCTTCGGTGCGGGACGAAAGGTCGTTGTTACCGGCGGCGATTTCGCTGGCACCGGTGAAGATGGCGTCTGAGCCGTCACGGACATTACCGACGGTCATCACCAGCGACTGCTGCATCTCATGGATGCCGGCGGCCAGCTGGCTCATTTCATTACGACCTTCAACCATAATCGGCTGGGTCAGATCGCCAGAGGCGATAGCGCGAATCTGTGCCAGCAGCTGTTGCAGCGGCTGAATCAGCACCTGACGCAGGCCAAACCAGCAGGTAATAATCACCGCCAGCACCACAACACCAATGGTGGCCAGCAGCCACATCATCTGGGTAAAGGCTTTCTGATTCTTCTCCATACCCTTATCGGAAAGTGCAGTCTGGAGCGCACGCCATTTGTCATAGCTGCCCTGCATCGCCACCTGCTTCTGCTCAATATTCTGTTTGAACATGCCTTCCAGGTCGCGCGCTTGCAGACTTTTCACCATCGCTTTCAGGCCGTTTTCGTAATTGGTGTAGTCGGCTTCCAGCTTATCGCCCAGCGTCTCATCAAGACCGGGCGTGGTAGGCAGATGGTAATAGATTTTGAAGTGGCGATCGGCTTCCACCAGCTGCTTATTGGCTTTATTGATCAGCTCTTCAAGCTGACCGCCGTTCATCTGTGATGCCATGCTGGTCTGTAAGCGCAGCATGCCGCGGTTCAGCGTAGTACGGCTGTTGTTTAAGGAAATATAGGCATCCGTCATCTCGGTGACATTGCGATTAGAGACCTGTGACAGTGCAAAGGACTCTTTGTCTTTATTGAGAGCTGACCAGAAAAGGCTGCCAGCGACTAACTGGAGCGCGCCAAAGATAACCAGGACTGCGATTAAACTGGTCACCACTTTTATTTTTTTTAACATCATGTTCCCCTGCAGGTTAATTTAGGTGCAGCGCCTATATCGGCGATATAGCGGGATTAATTAACGCTTTTCGGCGCTTTCAGGAGAGAAGTGGCTTTTGTAATTATTTTTATCAGCAGGCGCTGCTGAGTTTGGTTTTAAGCAGAGGAATAAAGGGGGTGGCTGCGCATCCCGCAGGATGCGCAGCTTTACATCAGAAGGTTTCCCAGTGCGTATCACTGACCGGGGCCGTCAGGGCTTTGCGGGGAGCCATATTCGCCGTGGCGGGCGCGGCAATCGGCAGATGCCTGGTCAGCGTCTGCCTGGCTTCACGTTTGATCCTGAAGACAGATACGGCCTGGCTTAAGCGGCTGGCCTGATCTTCCAGCGAGGCGGCCGCCGCAGCGGACTCCTCCACCAGCGAGGCGTTCTGCTGGGTCACGCGATCCATCTCGGTGACCGCCTGACCGACCTGATCGATCCCGCGACTCTGCTCGTCCGACGCCGAGGCGATTTCGCCCATAATGTCGGTGACGCGCGTAACCGCACTGACGATATCGCTCATGGTTTCCCCGGCGGTACCGACCAGTTGCGAACCGACATTAACCCGGTTCACGGAGTCATCAATCAGGCCTTTAATCTCTTTGGCTGCCTGGGCGCTGCGCTGCGCCAGATTACGCACCTCGCCTGCGACCACCGCAAAACCACGCCCCTGTTCCCCGGCGCGCGCCGCTTCAACCGCCGCATTAAGCGCCAGGATATTGGTCTGGAACGCGATGCCATCAATCACGCTGGTGATATCCGCAATCTTCTTCGAGCTGCCCGCGATTTCGCTCATCGTTTTCACCACGCCAGCCACTACGTTGCCGCCTTTTTCTGCGGTTTCGGAGGCGCTGAGTGCCAGCTGTGAGGCCTGGCGGGCATTTTCGGCGTTCTGCTTCACGGTCGCAGTGAGCTGCTCCATGCTGGCCGCCGTCTGCTCCAGTGAGGCAGCTTGCTGCTCGGTGCGGGCAGAAAGGTCGTTGTTCCCGGCAGAGATCTCACTGGCACCGGTGAAGATCGCATCCGATCCTTCACGCACGTTGGTCACGGTGCGCACCAGCGACTGCTGCATGTCATGCAGGCTGGCCGCGAGCTGGGTCATCTCGTTGCGCCCTTCCACCACGATCGGCTGGGTTAAATCGCCCTGGGCGATGTGCTGAATGTGATTAATGCTGCTGTTAAGCGGCGTCATCACAATTTTGCGCAGGCCAAACCAGCACAGCACGATTACCGCGACCACGGCAGCCATGATGGTGGAGAGGATCCACATCATACGACTGTAGGCACTGCTGTTCTCTGCCACGCCCAGCGTGGTCAGACGACTCTGGTCGGCTCGCCACTCACGGTAGAGTGTTAAAAATGCACTCTGGCTCGGTGCCACCGGGGCTTTACCGGCCGCGGCCATATCATTGACCTGCAGCGCGCTCTGCAAACTGCTCAGCGCACCGGCATAGTCGCCGAAGCGCTGGTCAAGCTGGTTATTGAGTTGCTGGTTCTGTCCTGGTGTATCTGGCGTCTCTTTGAACGTCTTGTAGAAACCCTCTGCGGCCTGCTGGAAGCGCTGACTGTCTTCAAACAGCGAAGCGACATCGGCCGTTTTGCCTTCCAGTTTACTGGTGGCAAAACGCAGCTGAATGCGGGTCAGCAGAACACGGCTCTGGTTAAGGCTCATATAGGCGTCGTTAAGCGCCTGCGTATTTTGCATGGCCAGCTGGGAAACAGCGAAGCTTTGCTTATCGTGGCTTAATGCGGAGTAAAAGACAGAACCGGAGAAGGCCTGTAACAGACCGAACACCAGCAACACCAGTAACAGGCTGGTGACAACACGGATTTTCGTTAACATGAGTAACCCTGAACAAAGTAGGTAATTAAAAAGTGACTCAGGGATTATCGGCAGGTAAAAGCAGGAAATTAGGGAAGGGAGAGGCTTTATAATGTGCTTTTAAAGGAATTATTACGCATCGGAACTATCACGGGCCAGCCAGAACCGGCCCGTGATGATTCGATTACGCGCTACGCAGGTTATCAACCAGCGCCATCTCGTCGCTGCTCAGCAGTTTCTCGATGTCGACCAGAATCAGCATGCGGTCACCGAGTGCACCCAGACCCGTCATGTACTCGGTAGACATGGTCACAGCGAACTCAGGTGAAGGACGGATCTGATCCTGGGTCAGTGACAGCACGTCAGAGACGCCATCAACCACGATACCGACCACACGGTTTTCCAGATTCAGCACGATAACCACGGTGTTTTCATTGTACTCAACATCGGGCTGCGCAAATTTCACACGCAGATCGATAATCGGCACGATAACGCCACGCAGGTTAGTTACACCGCGGATGAATTCAGGGGTATTCGCAATACGTGTTACCTGATCGTAACCGCGAATTTCCTGAACTTTGAGGATATCGATGCCGTACTCTTCGTCGCCCAGCGTGAAGACCAGAAACTCCTGACCCACGGTTTCGCCAGCGATTTTTGTCACGGTTGCCATTCCATTCATGTTATTTACCCTTTCGTTATCAATCAGGCGGCAGCGCCAGCCACACGTTTTTCACGGTTAAGTGATTGCAGTGCTGAAACATCAACAATCAGCGCTACGCTACCATCGCCAAGAATGGTGGCAGCTGAGATGCCCGGCACTTTGCGATAGTTACTTTCAAGGTTCTTCACCACCACCTGATGTTGGCCAATCAGCTGATCGACCAGCAGCGCATAGCGTTTGCCCGCGCTTTGCAGGATCACCACGATGCCCTGGGTGGCTTCGGTTTTGGCTTCCTGCACATCAAAGACTTTCCACAGCTCAACCAGCGGCAGATATTCGCCACGCACTTCCAGCACGCACTCGCCACCGGCCATCGGTTTCAGATCTTCATCGCGCGGTTGCAGCGACTCCATCACCGCATTCAGCGGCAGAATAAAGACTTCATCGGCGACGCGAACGGACATGCCATCAAGGATGGCCAGCGTCAGCGGCAGCAGGATACGGATGGTGGTGCCTTTGCCCTGCTTCGAGGCGATTTCGACGTGACCGCCCATCTCCTGAATATTTCGTTTCACCACGTCCATACCGACGCCGCGTCCGGAAACATCCGTCACCTGCTCTGCCGTAGAGAAGCCTGGTGCGAAGATCAGCATGCCGACTTCTTCGTCGCTCATGTTCTCGTGAACCGGCAGGCCTGATGACAGTGCCTTCGCCAGAATACGTTCACGGTTCAGACCAGCACCGTCATCAGAGACTTCGATGCAGATGTTGCCGCCCTGATGTTCCGCTGAAAGCGTCAGGTTACCGGTGGCCACTTTACCGGCCACCAGACGTTTCTCTGGGGTTTCGATACCGTGGTCAAGGCTGTTACGCACCAGGTGCGTTAATGGATCGATGATGCGTTCAATCAGGCTCTTATCGAGTTCGGTTGAGCTGCCCAGCAGAGTCAGTTCGACCTCTTTGCCGAGTTTGCTCGCCAGGTCACGCACCAGACGCGGGAAGCGGCTGAAGACATATTCCATCGGCATCATACGAATCGACATCACCGATTCCTGCAGATCGCGGGCGTTACGCTCCAGCTGACCCATGCTGTTCAGCAGGTCGCCGTGCGCCACCGGATCCAGTTCACCGGAACGCTGAGCAAGCATTGACTGGGTAATCACCAGTTCGCCCACCAGGTTAATCAGCTGATCGACCTTCTCTACCGCCACACGGATACTGGTGGATTCGCTTCCTTTGGCAGGTGCCGCGGCACGCTTACTTTCACGCTTCACTGCTGCCACCGGCAGTTCAGTGACGGTCGCGGTGTGAACTTCTTCCACTACCGGTGCAGCGACTTCGGCAACTGCAGCAGCCGGGGCGGCTTCATCAGCGGCCGGGAAGCGGATCTGCGCTTCGTCGATCACGAAGCAGAGCACCGCCACGATGTCATCTTTACCGACGCCATCAATGCAGACGTCCAGCATGTTGCTGCCTTTCTGCACATTGGTCAGAGTGCCGAGATTGCTCATCTCTTCCAGCATCAGATCGACTTCTTTCTCTTTAAGATCGATCAACTGGACACGAAGGCCGCTGTTGCTGGCAGGCTCTGCGCTGGCAGTAGCAACACTGGCCGGTGCGTCAACCGGCAGACCTTTGGCCTCTAACGCCAGCTGGCGCAGCGCTTCACAGATATATTTGAAGCTTTCCGCGTTAGGCTCCTGCGCGGTTTTATAAGCATCGAGCTGTTCCTGCATAATATCTTTGGTTTCCAAAAACAGGTTGATGATGTCGGTGCTGAGCTGCATCTCGCCGCGACGAGCACCATCCAGAATGTTTTCCAGGATATGAGTTGTTTCCTGTAATACCGTAAAACCAAAGGTTCCGGCCCCACCCTTAATGGAGTGAGCGGCACGGAAGATGGCGTTAAGCTGTTCCGAATCTGGCTCCTGCGGGTCTAAACCCAACAGGTGTTGTTCCATATCCGCTAATAGCTCATCGGCTTCATCAAAAAACGTCTGGTAAAAATCGCTGATGTCCATACTCACGGGAATCACCTCGGCTGTGAGGGGGCTGCTGTATTCACCGCGCTGCCTGGTGTTGCAGGTGCGGTAATCTGTTGGATAGCCGCCGGATCGCTGATCTGGACGGCATCACTTTCTGCGTTCTCTTTTTCTATTGCCACTTCGGTGTCGTGGTTCAACACCAGCAGGCTGATGCGGCGGTTAACTGCGTCATTACCGCCACGATTTTTCAGGCTCATGGTGTCGGCCATGCCTAACACCCGTAAAATTTTTCCGCTGTCTAAGCCGCCCGTCACCAGTTCACGGCGTGAGGCGTTAGCGCGGTCGGCCGACAGTTCCCAGTTGCTGTAGCCTTTATCCCCGTTGGCATACTGAAAATCATCGGTATGTCCGGCCAGGCTGATGCGGTTCGGGATGTCGTTAAGGATGGGCGCTATGGCACGCAGAATATCGCGCATATAAGGCTCCACCTCGGCCCGACCGGTCTTAAACATCGGGCGATTCTGGCTGTCGATAATCTGAATACGCAGCCCCTCTTCCACCATGTTGATGATCAGATGCGGGCGCAGCGCTTTCAGGCGTGGATCCGCTTCAATCAACTGGTCGAGCTTTTCACGCAAACGGTTAAGGCGAATCTCATCCAGCTTGCGTTTCTGCGCGTCCATATCGACGACTTTGTTCACTTCGCCAATCTTTTTCGTTGGATCATCACCGCCGCCGGGGATCGGGCTTTCGCTGTCGCTGCTGCGCGCCCCGCCGGTAATCGCTACCTTCAGCGGTGTTTTGAAGTAGTCTGCTATCTGCACCAGCTCCTGCGGGTTGGCAATAGACAGCAGCCACATCACCATAAAAAAGGCCATCATCGCCGTCATAAAGTCGGCGTAGGCAATCTTCCACGAACCGTGGCTGCCTTCATGGCCTTTATGTTTGCGCTTTTTGATCAGCACAATTGGGCGATTGCCGTGTTTCATGAAGCCTCGTCAGAAGTCTGTTTAGCCGGGTTCTTAGCGTTACGTACGTGCTCTTCGAGTTCGCTGAACGATGGGCGCTCAGCGGAGTAAAGCGTCTTACGACCAAACTCCACCGCAATCTGCGGCGCGTAACCATTCAGGCTCGACAGCAATGTCACCTTAATGCACTGCATCATCTTGGTGGTTTCCGCACACTTCTGACGCAGCACCGATGACAGCGGAGAGACAAACCCATAGGCCAGTAAAATGCCCAGGAAGGTTCCCACCATCGCATGCGCCACCAGCGCACCCAGCTCAGCGGCCGGACGGTCTGCAGAAGCCAGCGCATGGACCACGCCCATTACCGCAGCGACAATGCCGAATGCAGGAAGACCATCACCGACTGCAGCAATACTTTGCGCTGGTACGTCACACTCGTGTTCGTAGGTCTCAATCTCTTCATCCATCAACGCTTCGATTTCAAAGGCGTTCATGTTGCCACTCACCATCAGGCGTAAATAGTCAGTAATAAAATCTACTAACTGTTTATCGGCAAGAATGCGGGGATAATTAGCAAAGATTTCACTCTGACTCGGATCTTCAATATCGCGTTCCAGCGATAACATCCCCTGCTGACGTGACTTCGCCATCAGGCGATAAAGCAGCGCCATTAAATCCATGTAAACGGCTTTGTTGTATTTAGAGCCGCGAAATAACTTAGGCAGCGCTTTCAGCGTTTTTTTAATCGATTTGCCATTGTTGCCGACTAAAAAAGCACCGGCACCCGCACCCCCGATCATTAATAATTCGGCTGGCTGATAAAGCGCGCCCAGATGGCCACCTACCAACGCATATCCGCCCAACACGGAGCCTAAAACAATCAGGTAACCTATAATTATCAGCACAAAAATATCCTTACGTCCGTAACGTGTTGGTGGAAGTTAAGCCAGAGAGCCGCAGGTGTTATTCCTGAACCGCAAGCAAAAAAAAAGCAGCGGTATTAACCGCTGCTGGATGGCTTCCACAATGCGAACAAACTTAAACGGCGTGTTTAACCTGTTCATCCAGCAGTTGTGGAAACATATCGGCAGGTTCTGCAGAAAGTTTACGTCTTTTTACGGCACGTGATGGCGGCTGGCACAGGCTGCAGGTAAAGCTGCCAACCGGCTGATGCGCATGGTTAATAAAGCTGCCGTTGCAGCTCTTACAATCTGTCAGTTCCAGCATACCGCTATCAACGAATCGGACCAGGGTCCAGGCACGAGTCAGCGCCAACAGCGGGCCCTCGTCCGATTGAGGACACTGTTCAAGATACAGGCGGTAGGCTTTGATCACGGCATCGACGCCGCTGCACAGGCCAGTTTTCAGTAAAAACTTCCAGGCGTTACAGAACATAGAAGCATGGATGTTCTGCTCCCACGTCATAAACCAGTCCGTAGAGAACGGCAGCATGCCTTTCGGTGGCGGACTGCCACGTAATTCTTTATAGAGCTTGATCAGACGACCACGGCTCAGCTGCGTTTCACTCTCTAACATCTGTAAGCGCGCACCTAAAGTGATGAGTTCCATCGCGAGATGAATATCACGTGCTTCCTGAACAATACTTTTCTCACTCATGACATTGCTCTCTTTTTAGCAGGCGCTTCATCTTTAGACGCATTACGCAGTAAACGGCTGGATAATAAAATTCCAGTGTGGATTTGTTGTAAATCATCCACGCGTGATTCCTGCGTCAAACGATTAATGGTGCTGCTTTCGGTAAAACGAAACTGGCAAACCAGCTGGTTGGTTTCCGCCATTTTCACCATCTCAGGCAATGTTAATTCAGATAATGTGTTTGCCATTTTTTCGTCAATTCCGAGACGAAACATTGCAGAAGCTTTATCCTGGTTAATTAAACGCTGCGCAAGCAGTAAATAAGACAAATTGAGATCGTAAATAGGTTTCAGTACTTCAGAGGTATTCATTATTTTTCCATCCTGAGAGATGCGACGTAACTGTATCGCAGAGTAAACTCTGCGGTTCGAGCTGCTGTTTGTTAAATCAAAAGATGGCAAAAAAACTTCACATAACCTTAATGTCACTGTTTTCGCCTTCTGCTTTTGTGTGGGTTTCAGACCCACCGAAGGTCGAAAATCCATGCCATTCTATTTTCGAGTTCTGGACATCTTCCGTGACATCTTCTTACGTTTTTTAGGACTATTCCGAAAACAAGGCAAATCTATATCGTCTGATTTCGACATACAACGACAGGGAAGCGTAATTTTAGATAAAGTGTGACGCAGATCACACTTTTAACGCAAATTTCTTCAGCAAACCTTTACGGTTCCTTACCTGCTGGTCGTTTTTTGCACAAAAAAACCCGATTTTAAGTCCAATTGGTCCTGAGAAAGGTTTAATAGGGGGTAAAACCATCGCTATTCGACGCTTTGAGTAGTCCGGAATGAATATCGAGTGTTAATCGTTTTAACACCCTATTTAGAACCAGATAAACAATAGTTATCAGAACATTATGCTGGAAAGGCAGTCAGGTAATTGCTGTTAAATTAGTTACTTATGGTGAGTATCGCAGGGTGTGAGTAATGAAATCGTTAAGGTTTCTACGGTATCAGGGGAGATTTATGGCAACCTGGTATTAACAGTGACAGCAGTGTGTTCAGGCTCCGATACCCGATGTAACAAGGGGTTACATAAGAAAGTCGAATGAATTAACGAGGGGTTATGCGTTGGCACTATTACTATCGGCAGCATGAAGAAAAACTTGAGTAATGAAGGTAAAGAAAGCGGCAGAGCCTGATAGGACGGGGTTTGCGGGTTCGCTTGCATGAATCGGGCCACCCGGCACGATAACTCAAGCTGCCAGCGTGCTAGCGCTACAGGGGGCCAATAACAGATACCGGACGGGCTTTCTGTGATCGGGGCCAAAAAAAAGCAGCGATACCACCGTGAGGGTATCGCTGCTTTCAACACCTGAATCAGGACTTATTTCAGGCGAGTTTTGGGAAGGTTGCGACCTTATTGGCCGTACTGTGGTCAACGCTGCGTGGGTCAATGCGCTCCAGGTCTTTCAGGAAGCTTTCACGCCATGCGGTAATATCATTTTTACGCAATACCGCCATCATATCGTTGTAGCGTGAAATCCTTTCAGTACGCGGCATGGTAATCGCCTTGTCCAGCGCGGCGGCTACTTCATCACGGTCATAAGGATTCACTATCAGCGCTGAGGTCAGCTCGTTGGCCGCCCCGGCAAAGCGCGACAGCACCAGTACACCTGGATCGTCGGGGTCCTGCGCAGCCACATACTCTTTCGCCACCAGGTTCATACCGTCACGCAGCGGCGTCACAAGACCGACATCGGTCAGGCGGAAGATCTTCATCAACAGGCGACGGTCGAAATGCTGGTTAAGGTAGTAGAGCGGGGTCCAGCCCAGCGTACCGTACTTACCGTTGATGCGCCCAGCTTCGGTCTCCAGCTGATGACGGATATCCTGGTACGCCTGCACATCGCCACGCGAGGTTGGCGCGATCTGCGAATAGCGGATCTTGCCGCGATGCTCCGGGAAGTTTTCCAGCAGCGCTTCATATGCAAGAAAACGCTCAGGCAGACCTTTGGAATAATCGAGACGTTCGCAGGCAATGATATTGCGTGCATCGCCCAGCTCTTTCTTCATGGCAGCCATTTTCGGCGGCAGTGATCCTTCGGCCATCTCTTTAATACTGTCTGGCTCAATCCCGATCGGATAGACCTCAGTCATAAAGGTGTTGCCAAAGGCGCGATGCTTTTTGTCGCCCTTATTCTGCAGCTGCGTAAGCTGGCTGACGCTGTCGAGGAATGCCACCCGATCCGAGTCGGTCTGGAAGCCCAGCAGGTCATATTCACACAGCATTTCCAGCAACTCTTTATGTGGAGGCAGCGCATTGAAGATTTCAGGCGTCGGGAACGGAATATGCAGGAAGAAACCGATGCGGTTATTAATACCCGCCCGACGCAGTGCGGCGGCAAACGGTAAAAAGTGATAATCGTGGATCCAGACAATATCATCAGGCTTGATCAGCGGTTTTAAACGCTGCGCCACCGAATCATTGACGTCGCAATACCCTTCCCACGCTTCACGCTGGAACTGCACCAGGTCGAGGCGATAATGGAAGGCGGGCCAGATAACTGTATTGGAGAACTGGCAATAATAGAGATCGTAATCGTTCTGGCTCAGCGGGAACGAGGCATACTCAATACCCTCATGCTCCTGAACCTTGACGTCTTCAACGTCTTCGCCTGTGAACTCGCTGATTTCACCGTTCCAGCCAAACCACATTCCACCGGTGCTTTTCAGTGCATCGAGGATACCGACGGCCAGGCCACCAGCGCTGGTTTTAGACCCATCTGGCATGGCGACACGGTTAGATACAACCACTAAACGACTCATAACCTAAACTCCTTACCGACGTTGTCTTGCTCTAATAGTAATAATGTTCTTTCCAGCCAGCCGTAAACCGCATCGACATCAGTAAGCCGATAATCGGCCTGGCTGGAACCTTCGCCGACTTTGATCGAGACGCCCTGCCGTTCATTGACGGCCAGAAAGCCCTTCTCATCAGTGAGATCGTCGCCAATAAAGACCGGCGTACGTCCGGCAAAAGGGGACTGCTGCATAAAGTCACCAATGGCGGCGCCTTTATCGATACCTGCGGGTTTAATCTCAACCACACATTTTCCCGGCTGAAGTGCCAGTCCGGGGAAACGCTTCACGGACTGCTCAGCCAGTCGCATCACATCCTGCTCATGCTGCATCGCCTGACGATAATGAAGGGCAAAGGCCATGCCTTTGATCTCCAGCTGCGTGCCAGGCCAGGAAGCCATCGCCTCCTGCAGTTCGGCTCTGAGCGGTTGCTCGACCTCCACCGGCAGGCTGATGCGTTGCAAATTACCCTCTGCATCACGGCGCTCAGCACCATGTACGCCCGCAGCCGGGCCGTGCCACGGCGCGGCCAGCGCATCAAGTTGCTCTATGGGTCTGCCGGAAACCAGCGCAAGTGCGCCCCCGGAAAGTGCAGAAAGCTGCTGGAGTTGTGCGATGACCTGCTCAGGAATGAATACCGCTTCGGGACGGGACTGAATCGCTGCCAGCGTGCCATCGACATCAAAAAAGAAGGCATACTGCCCGCTCGTTAATGTCGGGTACCTGGCATGGGTGTCTGCCGCTTGTGTCACGTTACGTCTCCTGAAAATCGAAATTTAATAAAACATTGAGTTAAAACAAGAATGTCCTGACGCAGTCAGGTCAGCAAGCGGGAAATTCTGATAAAGCGGTGATTGAGGGATAAAACGTGGTGATTGGATAGGTCACTCTCCTCAAACTTGCAAGCGCATTGCTGACAATACTGCCTAACTGAGAACATCTTCACATTAAGTGTAGTCATTAACAGGGGTTATGCCAGAAAGATGCAGGTTTCATGCCAGCCGCTGCGGTTAAATCCGCATAAAAGGTACCGTTCTTATTGGCATTGTTTCAGAAGAACAAACCGGACCCGATCCGCGGCTGGCTGGAGTCATCGTCAGAATGCTCTCTGTACAGAGTACCAGCCCTGAACCTTAAGCTTCTTAAGGTATTCCTAATATTGAAAGCGCAATCTCGTGACACTTTTATTACTCCGGTTCCTGCTCACATGGCGTTTACCCTGAAGAGGCCGCTGATTAGCCGCCTTACGTTGCTGATTCTGGCTGCGGTTTATATCGCGGTTTTCCTTAATATTGCCTATTACCGTCAGGTACTGGCGGTGATGCCGCTGGACAACCTGCATACTACGCTGGTGTTTTTATCGATGCCGCTGGTCGCCTTTAGCGTGATTAATATCGTGATTACACTGGCCTCGTTTATCTGGCTGGATCGGCTACTGGCCGCGCTGTTTATTCTGCTCTGCGCGTCGGCACAGTATTTTATTCAGACCTATAACATCGTGGTCGATCGCTCAATGATCACCAACATGATGGATACCACCGCGTCGGAAACCTTTGCGCTGATTACGCCGAAGTTGCTGCTCACCCTGTTCACTTCAGGCGTGCTGATGGCGCTGCTGGTGTTCTGGCCGCGAATCAAAAAACAGCAGTGGCGCGGCGTACTGGCGCGACTGCTCAGCGTGCTGCTGTCAGCCGCGCTGATCGTGCTGATCGCCCTGCTCTTCTATAAAGATTACGCTTCGCTGTTCCGCAACAACCGCGAGCTGGTAAAAGCACTCAGCCCGTCTAACAGTATTGCGGCGACGCTCTCCTGGTATAAGCATGAGCAGTTGCAGAACGCGCCGCTGATTCGTATCGGTGAAGATGCGCACCTGCAGCCCAGCCGCACCAGCGGCAAGCCGAATCTGACGATTCTGGTGCTGGGCGAAACCTCGCGCGCGCAAAACTTCTCGCTGGGCGGTTATGGTCGTCTGACCAATCCCTTACTGGCGAAAGATGATGTGATCTATTTCCCGCACACCACCTCGTGCGGCACGGCGACAGCTGTTTCTGTGCCCTGCATGTTTTCTAACATGCCGCGCGCTCATTATGATGATGTGCTGGCCGCGCACCAGGAGGGACTGCTGGATGTCATTCAGCGTGCCGGGATCAGCGTGTTGTGGAATGAGAACGATGGCGGCTGTAAAGGTGCCTGCGATCGCGTTCCGCATCAGGATATGACCAGCCTGAATCTGCCGGGCATGTGTATTGATGGCGAATGTTATGACGACGTGCTGTTCCACGGGCTGGATGAATACATCAGCCAGTTAAAAGGCAACGCGGTAATTGTGCTGCACACCATCGGCAGTCATGGCCCGACATACAGCCATCGCTATCCGCCGCAGTTCCGTCAGTTTGAACCGACCTGTGACACCAACCAGATTCAGGACTGTTCGCAACAGCAACTGGTCAATACCTATGACAACACGCTGGTCAATGTGGATCATATCGTCGATAAGGCTATAAATGTCCTGCGTGCGCATCAGGATCGCTTCACCACCAGCCTGGTCTATCTTTCTGACCACGGCGAATCGCTGGGTGAAAATGGGGCTTACCTGCATGGCCTGCCCTATGCTATCGCACCGGATACCCAGAAACATGTGCCGCTGCTGATCTGGCTTTCCGATGATTATCAGAAACGTTATGCGGTTAATCGCGGCTGCCTGAATAAACTGGCGGCGACAGACGATTTTTCACAGGATAATCTGTTCTCAACCATGCTGGGATTAACCGGCACCGCGACCCACGAATATGTGCCTGCGGATGATATTTTGACGTCGTGTCGGAGCCAACCCTAATGAAGATACTGATAGTTGAAGATGACGCCCTGCTGCTGCAGGGTCTGATGCTGGCGCTGGAAGGCGAAGGCTATGTCTGCGACGGCGTGACGCGGGTGCGGGATGCTGAAGCGCACTTCGCCAGCGGCCTGTATAGTCTGGTGGTGCTGGACCTTGGCCTGCCGGACGAAGATGGCCTGCATTTCCTGATACGACTGCGTCGCCAGAAGAAGATGACGCCGGTGCTGATCCTGACCGCGCGCGACACCATCAACGAGCGCATTGCCGGGCTTGACGCCGGCGCGGACGATTATCTGATCAAACCGTTCTCACTGGATGAGTTGCTGGCGCGTATCCGCGCGCTGATCCGCCGTCACGTTAATCAGGGCGACAGTCATGTCAGAGTGGGTGCGCTGGCGCTGGATATGACTCATCGTCAGATCATGCTCAATGAGGTGCTGCTGGATCTGACACCTAAAGAGTTTGCGATTCTGTCACGGCTGATGCTTAAGGCTGGGAATCCGGTACACCGTGAAATTCTCTACCAGGATATCTATAACTGGGAGACCGAGCCTTCTACTAATACCCTGGAAGTGCACATTCATAATCTGCGCGACAAAATTGGCAAAAGCGCCATCCGCACCGTGCGCGGTTTTGGTTATGCACTGGTGACGCAGGATGGCGTTCGCGAGGCAACATGATAAGACGTTTCGATCACCGCAGTATGCGCTTTCGCCTCATCCTGACCATTGGTCTGATCCTGCTGGTATTCCAGGTCATCAGCGTGGTCTGGCTGTGGCATGAGAGTAAAGAGCAGATTCAGTTTCTGGTAGAGGCGCAGTTGCAAAAGCGCAACATGGACAGTCACGTTAAGCGTGAAGTACATGAAGCGGTGGCCAGTCTGGCGGTGCCAAGTCTGGTGATGATTACCCTGACGCTGCTCCTCTGCTATCAGGCGGTGAAGTGGATCACCCGGCCGCTGTATCAGTTGCAGCGTGAGCTGGAGAGTCGCAGCGAAGAGAATCTCGAACCCGTCGCCTGTTACAGTCAGGTCCATGAGATCGATGCGGTCACTCAGGCGATCAACCAGTTGGTTGCCCGCCTGAACACCAGTCTGGAACGCGAACGGTTGTTCACAGCCGACGTGGCGCATGAGTTGCGCACGCCGCTGGCGGGATTACGTCTGCATCTGGAGTTAATCGAACGTAACAGCGATGTCAAAGTTCAGCCGCTGGTGCAGCGCCTGGATCAGATGACGCACAGCGTGTCGCAGTTGCTGAATCTGGCGCGTGCCGGACAGTCGTTTACCTCTGGCACCTATCAGAACGTCGGGCTGATCGAAGATGTCATTCTGCCGATGGAGGCGGAGCTGAGTATTATGCTGGAGGCGCATCAGCAGACGCTGGTGCTCGATCTGCCCCAGGAGCAGTTTGTGCGCGGGGATGCCACGCTGCTGAAGATGCTGCTGCGCAATCTGGTGGAGAACGCCCATCGCTATAGCCCGGATAACAGCACTATCACTGTGCAGCTGCTATCTGTTCCACACCCCATGATGGTGGTGGAAGATGAGGGGCATGGCATTGATGAGAGTAAAAGTGGCGAGCTGAGTAAAGCGTTTATCCGGATGGACAGCCGCTACGGCGGTATCGGACTCGGGCTGAGCATTGTCAGCCGCATCGTCCAGCTACACCGGTTTCAGTTTTTTTTGGGGAATCGTCGCGACCGAAGCGGTTGTCGTGCCGTGGTGAAGTTTTAAGCGCTGAACCACGCGGAAAGGAACAGAACGACCGTGGCTGCGGCAATCAGCAGTGCAGCATACTCACTCATCGGACGCGGAGCAGTCACAGACAGGGCAACAGGAGCAGTTTTCATAGCATCATCCTCAGTTAAAGCAGGCAGTATCGCGATTGCATATTAAGGAAACCTTAAGCTCGCGACACTGCCGCTAAAAATGTCTGCCCTGCCGGACGCCGCCATCAACCTCGCATTTCTGCCCGCTGACACGCCTGCTGCATCCGCCCGGTGCTCTACACTTAATGGCACCATTCCGTTTAAGGAGTTACGCCATGAGCCAACGCATGCACAAATATGCTTTTCCGGTCAGCAAAGCCCGCAAGTACCTTGAACCCGGGCCGGTGCTGCTGCTCAGTTCCCAGTATCAGGATCAGCACGACATCATGACGCTCGGCTGGCACACGGTGCTGGAG
>NZ_JBXUHX010000036.1:0-36353 GCF_058148845.1 Pantoea sp. RCC30.1
TGCCGACCACCAGATGGGCGCCCGCGCCAATCATTCGCCACATGTGATAGCCGCTGCCACAGCCGACATCCAGCACCGTGCGGCCCGCCAGCGGCGAGATGTGCGGTAACACACGATCCCACTTCCAGTCAGATCGCCACTCCGTGTTGATGTGGGTGCCATAGAGGAAATAGGGTCCTTTCCGCCACGGCATCAGATTGCGCAGTAATTTCTCAATGCCCTGACGATGGCGATCGCTGATGTCATCGCGATCGGCGGTCACACTGTGCAGCAGGTCGAGCTTTTGCGGCTCCAGCAGGGGCAGATACTCCAGCGACTTATACCAGTCACGGAAGTGCCCATGCAGGTTTTCACGCTGCCACTCGCTGATTTGCGCCGGTAATACTTCCAGCCACTTTGCCAGCGGACCCACCGCAATTTGCTGATAAAAACGGCCAAAGTCGATCATTTTAACGCCACCAGAGAGCCAAAATTAAAGCACTGGAACCAGAGTTCGGCGTGCGAGAAACCGGCCTGTTTCAGGCGGGCTTTATGCGCTTCAACGCTGTCAGTCAGCATCACATTTTCCAGCATGCTGCGTTTCTGGCTGATTTCCAGTTCGCTGTAGCCGTTGGCGCGCTTGAAGTCGTGATGCATATTGAACAGCAGTTCACCGATCTCAGCATCTTCAAAACTGAACTTCTCCGACAACACCAGCGCACCGCCCGGTTTCAGTCCCAGCCAGATTTTTTGCAGCAGCGCCAGACGCGCAGGCGGTTCCAGAAACTGCAGGGTGAAATTGAGTACTACCAGCGAGGCGTTCTCAATCTCAATGTCACGGATATCCGCTTCCAGCACCGTGACCGGCGTATCCGCCCGAAAGGTATCCAGATGACGACGGCAGCGCTCCACCATCGCCGGAGAGTTATCCACCGCGATGATCTGACAGCCGGGCACATGAATATTGCGGCGCACCGAAAGAGTGGCGGCACCCAGCGAGCAGCCCAGGTCATAAACCTTGCTGTCGGGCGTAACAAAACGTTCTGCCAGCATGCCAATCATCGAAATGATGTTGGAATAGCCCGGCACCGAGCGCTGAATCATGTCAGGAAAGACTTCAGCTACGCGCTCGTCAAAAGTCCAGTCGCCCAGTTTTGCAATGGGCGCTGAGAAGAGTTGATCGCGGTCAGACATATCGAAAATCCGAAGAGACGACGGAAAGGGCGCTATTCTCGCAGAAAGTGGGGCGGCCTGCACCCCTTAACCCAGGGCGGCTTAATGAAGCGTCAGCACCAGTTCCCACGGCAGATAGATGAGGTTAAAAATCACCATGCCGCACAGTGAAAACAGCGTCAGCAGCATGCCATATTTTCGGCCTGCCATGGCGCTGTTGCGTAACCCCCACGCATGCAGCAATCGGCTGATGAAAAACAGCAGGCCGGTGAGATGCACCATCCAGATATCGGCGCCGTTCATCTCCATCATCACCAGCAGCAATAGCGCCAGCGGAATGGTTTCGATGGCATTGCCGTGAATGCGAATCGCCATTTTCAGGTCGTGATAGCCGCCATCGCCATAGGCCACGCGATAGAAACGGCGGAAACGCACCACGTCCATCGTAAATTTCATCACCAGCAATGCGCCCAGTACCACGTATAACGCGCTAACCATTGCCACCCCTGCGACTGTCCATAATGCTTCTATTCTAACGGGCGCACAGCCCGCTGTCCTGGGCAGGAATCAAAACAGTGACGTCTGCTGCGGCCAGTCCGGTCCACTGCCAATAGCCGGATCGATCTGCTGCAGCTGCGGCCAGAGCGCCTGCACCAGCGGAAAGACCTGGCCCATATTGGGCGTGTGCAGAAACAGCATGGCGTCGCCCTGTTGCTGCCACGCCGTCAGCTTGTCTCGCCAGATCTGAAATAGCGGTACGCTCTCTTCCACACTGTCGCTGCCGATAAACCGCACCATCGGCTGCGAGCCGGTTCGTAAGGCATGAGGCGGTACTTTGGGCTTCTGCGACCGCGCGACCAGCGCAGCCGGACTTTGCGAGGTGGAGGCGTGAACCGGACGGCTGTCGAGCATCACGCGATTGATGCCGCGCTCAATCAATCCACGATTCAGCGCCCGTTCGGCGTCACCTTTGGCAAAGAAAGCTGGATGGCGGACTTCGACGCCGTAGTGAAAACGGCGCGGCAGGCTATCAAGAAAACGCCAGAGATCGTCGATCTGTGCCGGAGAGAAGGTGGCGGGCAACTGCAGCCAGTACTGACCGATGCGATCGGCCAGCGGCTCCATCAGGCGCAGAAAATCGGTCAGCAGGTCGTCGCTGTGCTGCAGCGCCGCCTGATGGCTGATGGTATTGGGGAATTTAAAGCAGAAGCGAAACGCATCGTGCGTCATATCGCGCCAGCGCATTACCGTTTCCGCATTCGGCAGCGCATAAAGCGTGGTATTTCCCTCTACACAGTGGAAGTAGCGGGCATAGTCCGCCAGGCTCTCAATACCCCAGCGTTTCCAGTGTGAATGCTGCCACTGGGGCAGGCCAATACGAAGTGTCACGCGTGCTCCTGGCTGCAGGTTAAGATACCCCATTATCGGCTATGGTGAGGCAGGGGGGCAAATGCACACAGGAAATCGGCGCTTTGGCGCGGATCTGCTTATCCTGCCTGGCTTTTTCCATTATAATGGCCGCCATTTTTGCGACAGCATCGCAACAGGTAACGCGGCCGGATGCTGTCAGCTGCAGCGGCGAAGTTAAAAGGATAGTGTTATGCGTACAGAATATTGCGGACAGCTCAATCTGTCTCATGTAGGTCAGCAAGTCACGCTTTGCGGCTGGGTAAACCGCCGTCGCGATCTGGGCAGTTTGATTTTTATCGATATGCGCGACCGTGAAGGCATCGTGCAGGTGTTCTTTGATCCCGATCGCCAGGACGTCTTTAAGCTGGCTTCTGAACTGCGTAACGAATTCTGCATCCGGATCACCGGCACCGTGCGTGCGCGTGACGAGAAGAACAAAAATAGCGACATGGCGACCGGTGAAGTCGAAGTGTTTGCCCATGAGCTGACCATCATCAACCGCTCTGAGCCACTGCCGCTGGACTCGAATCAGACCAACAGCGAAGAAGCGCGCCTGAAATACCGCTATCTGGACCTGCGTCGCCCTGAGATGGTGACGCGTCTGAAAACCCGCGCAAAAATCACCAGCTTTGTGCGTCGCTTTATGGATGACGAAGGGTTCCTGGATATCGAAACCCCGATGCTGACCAAAGCGACGCCAGAAGGTGCACGTGACTATCTGGTGCCAAGCCGGGTTCACAAAGGCAAATTCTATGCGCTGCCGCAGTCACCTCAGCTGTTCAAACAGCTGCTGATGATGTCCGGTTTTGACCGCTACTATCAGATCGTTAAATGCTTCCGCGATGAAGATTTACGTGCCGATCGTCAGCCAGAATTTACCCAGATCGACGTAGAAACCTCCTTTATGACCGCGCCACAGGTGCGTGAAATCATGGAGCGTTTAATCCGCAATCTGTGGCAGGACGTGAAGGGCGTTGATCTCGGCGAGTTCCCGCAGATGACCTTTGCGGAAGCGATGCATCGTTACGGTTCTGATAAGCCGGATCTGCGTAACCCGATGGAGCTGGTGGACGTTGGCGACCTGCTGAAAAATGTGGAGTTCCAGGTCTTCTCTGGCCCGGCCAATGATGAAAAAGGCCGTGTAGCCGCGCTGCGCGTGCCGACCGGTGCGCAGCTTAGCCGCAAACAGATTGATGAATATGGCAAGTTCGTAGAAATTTACGGCGCGAAAGGCCTGGCGTGGATGAAGGTTAATGTCCGTGCCGACGGTCTGGAAGGCGTGCAGAGCCCGGTTGCGAAGTTCCTGAATGCAGAGATCGTTGAAGGCATTCTGAGCCGCACCGGCGCGCAGGATGGCGACATCATCTTCTTTGGTGCCGATCGCGCCAAAGTAGTCGCAGATGCACTGGGTGCGCTGCGCCTGAAAGTGGGTCGCGAGCTGAACATCACGGATGAAAAAGCCTGGGCACCGCTGTGGGTGATCGACTTCCCGATGTTCGAAGAGGACGAGGAGGGCGGTCTGGCTGCGATGCACCATCCGTTCACGGCGCCAAAAGAGATGAGCGCAGAAGAGCTGGCCGCCGATCCGACGCGTGCTGTGGCGAATGCCTACGACATGGTGATCAACGGTTATGAAGTGGGCGGCGGTTCAGTGCGTATCCACAACGGCAAAATGCAGCAGACGGTGTTCAGCATTCTGGGTATCGAAGAGCATGAGCAGCGTGAGAAGTTTGGCTTCCTGCTGGATGCGCTGAAGTTCGGTACACCACCGCATGCTGGCCTGGCCTTTGGTCTGGATCGCCTGACGATGCTGCTGACCGGCACTGATAACATTCGTGACGTTATCGCGTTCCCGAAAACCACGGCGGCCGCCTGCCTGATGACCGAAGCCCCAAGCGAAGCTAACCCGGCTTCTCTGCTGGAGCTGGGCATTCAGGTCGTTAAAAAAGAAAAGCCTGAGAATAAATAATGGGCTATAAACACCCGGTTTCAGTGCTGGTCGTCATTTCGGCGCGCGATACTGGCCGGGTGTTGATGCTGCAGCGGCGCGATGATCCCTCGTTCTGGCAGTCGGTTACCGGCAGCCTGGAAGCGGGGGAGTCACCGCTGGCGACCGCGTGTCGTGAAGTGAATGAGGAGATCGGCATCGACGTTCTGGCCGAGCGGCTGGAGGTGGAGGATTGTCAGCGTCAAATCGACTTTGAAATCTTTCCCCATTTTCGCCATCGCTACGCACCCGATGTCACCCATAATCACGAGCACTGGTTTCGCCTGCAACTGCCGGAAGAGCGCGATGTGACGCTGACCGAGCATCTGGCGTTTCGCTGGCTGGCACCCGCTGACGCTGCAGCATTAACCCGATCATGGAGTAACCGCCAGGCAATTGAAGAATTTATCTGAATGCTCGCCATCGCCCGGTAATCCGGCGGCGAATAGATTAAATTTTATGAATCTGGTGAGTTTTAACAGGACTTCACCAACATATTGAACAGTCAGGCGTCATCCTCGCCGCGAGGTTGTCTACCGCCAGCGCGAAGTCGCACACGTACGGTACGTGACGATGATGCGCGAAGCTCGCCCGTTAAGGGCAGACGGGTTTTAAAAAATCTGTCAGAGCACGGACGGTAAACAGGCTCGCAGCCAGGATAGCCTGCACCCTGTAAAAGATCGGAGAAAATTTAAAATGGCAGGACACAGTAAGTGGGCAAACACCAAACACCGTAAGGCGGCGCAGGATGCTAAGCGCGGCAAAATCTTCACCAAAATCATTCGTGAACTAGTGACAGCGGCCAAGCTGGGCGGTGGCGATCCGGGCTCAAACCCGCGTCTGCGTGCAGCGATGGATAAAGCCCTGGCGAACAACATGACCCGTGACACCATGGATCGCGCTATCGCGCGCGGTGTGGGCGGCGATGACAACGCCAATATGGAAACCATCATTTATGAAGGTTACGGTCCTGGCGGCTCGGCCATCATGATTGAATGCCTCAGTGACAACCGTAACCGTACCGTGGGTGAAGTGCGTCACGCCTTCACCAAAACCGGCGGCAATCTGGGCACTGACGGCTCCGTAGCCTACCTGTTCAATAAGAAAGGCGTGATCTCTTATGCGCCAGGTCAGGATGAAGATGCGGTCATGGAAGCGGCCCTGGAAGCGGGCGGCGAAGACGTTGTCACCTATGACGACGGCGCAATTGATGTCTTCACCGCATGGGAAGAGATGGGCACGGTGCGTGATGCACTGGAAGCACTCGGCCTGAAAGCGGATACCGCAGAAGTGGCAATGATCCCGACTACCAAAGCCGAAATGGATGCGGAAACCGCACCAAAACTGCTGCGTCTGATCGACATGCTGGAAGATTGCGACGATGTGCAGGAGGTTTATCACAACGGTGAGATCTCCGACGAGGTGGCGGAAACGCTGTAATGGCGTCTGTCGCCCTGTTAACCGGAGACGCGTAATGTCGATTATCCTGGGTATTGATCCCGGCTCACGCATCACTGGTTATGGTGTTATTCGTCAGACTGGCCGCCAGCTCACCTATCTGGGCAGCGGCTGTATCCGCACCAATACCACCGAGTTGCCCGCCCGCCTGAAGCTGATTTATGCGGGCGTCTGCGAAATCATCACGCAGTTTTCACCCGATTTCTTCGCTATTGAACAGGTGTTTATGGCGAAGAATGCAGACTCCGCGCTGAAGCTCGGCCAGGCGCGCGGTGCCGCGATTGTGGCCGCGGTAAACCACGATCTGCCGGTCTTTGAATATGCCGCCCGTCAGGTGAAACAGACGGTAGTTGGCATTGGCAGCGCCGAAAAAAGTCAGGTGCAGCACATGGTGCGAACCCTGCTGAAGCTGCCAGCAAACCCGCAGGCAGATGCCGCCGATGCGCTGGCGATTGCTATTACGCACTGTCATGTGGCGCAGAATGCGGCGCGCATGAGTGACAGCAAGCTGGTGCTAACGCGCGGACGGTTGCGCTCAGGTTAGCCGTCATCGCTCAGGTCTCACTCTCAGGCTGGATATTCATCCAGCCTTTTTTATGTTATAAAATCCGCCACATTCGTTAGTTAAGGAAGCGTTCAGGTGATAGGTCGTTTACGGGGCAATATTCTGGAAAAGCAGCCGCCACTGGTGCTGCTGGAGGCACACGGCGTCGGCTATGAAATTTATATGCCCATGACCTGTTTTTATGAGTTGCCTGAACTTCAGCACGAAGCGGTGATTTTTACCCACTTCGTGGTGCGTGAAGATGCGCAGCTGCTATTTGGTTTTAACAGTAAGCAGGAACGCGCGCTGTTTCGCGAACTGATTAAAGTCAATGGCGTCGGACCCAAGCTGGCGCTGGCGATCCTCTCCGGCATGTCGGCGCAGCAGTTTGTGACCGCTGTTGAGAAAGAAGAGATCGCGTCACTGGTGAAACTGCCAGGCGTGGGCAAAAAGACGGCTGAGCGTCTGGTGGTCGAGATGAAGGACCGCTTCAAAGGGATGCACGGCGACCTGTTTGGCGGCGATTCAGCCTTTACGCTGACCACGCCGAGCGCCGAGCCGGAAACCAATGATGCGGAATCCGAAGCGGTTGCAGCGCTGGTATCACTGGGTTATAAACCGCAGGAAGCGAGCCGTATGATCAGTAAAGTCGGTCGACCGGATGCGGATTGCGAAACCCTAATCCGCGAAGCGCTACGCGCCGCCATTTGAGGTAATTCATGATAGAAGCAGACCGCCTGATCTCCGCTGCCAGTATCAGCGAAGAAGAGGTTATTGACCGCGCTATTCGCCCGAAGATGCTGACCGAGTATGTCGGTCAACCGCAGGTGCGCGAGCAGATGGAGATTTTCATCAAGGCAGCGCAACTGCGCGGCGATGCGCTCGATCATCTGCTGATCTTCGGTCCGCCGGGACTGGGTAAAACCACCCTGGCGAACATCGTGGCCAACGAGATGGGCGTTAATCTTCGCACTACCTCAGGTCCGGTGCTGGAGAAGGCGGGTGACCTGGCGGCGATGCTGACCAACCTTGAACCGCATGACGTCCTGTTTATCGACGAAATCCATCGCCTCTCACCGGTGGTGGAAGAGATACTCTACCCGGCAATGGAAGATTATCAGCTGGATATCATGATTGGCGAAGGCCCGGCTGCGCGTTCGATCAAGCTTGATCTGCCGCCGTTTACCCTGATTGGTGCTACCACGCGTGCTGGCTCGCTGACCTCGCCGCTGCGCGACCGTTTTGGCATTGTGCAGCGTCTGGAGTTCTATCAGGTTAAAGATCTGCAGCACATCGTAGGTCGCAGTGCTGCCTGTCTGGGCCTGGCGCTCAGTGACGAAGGGGCATTAGAGATCGCCCGTCGTGCACGCGGCACACCGCGTATCGCCAACCGCCTGCTGCGTCGCGTTCGTGACTTCGCAGAAGTGCGGGCAAACGGTGATTTGAGCGGTGAAGTCTCCTGCAGCGCGCTGGATATGCTTAATGTCGACAGCGAAGGGTTCGATTATATGGACCGTAAACTGCTGCTGGCGATAATCGACAAATTTATGGGTGGGCCGGTGGGACTGGATAATCTGGCTGCTGCCATTGGTGAAGAGCGGGAAACCATCGAAGATGTGATTGAACCCTTCCTGATTCAGCAGGGCTTCATTCAGCGCACACCGCGTGGCCGGATGGCCACGCAGCACGCTTATCGTCACTTCGGCATTACGCGCGAAGAGTAATTATATGGCCGGTTTGCGCACCATGCTGAAGATAAACAGGATGGCGGCACAGAGCACCACTGACGGCCCGGCTGGCGTATCGTAGAACGCGGAGAAGGTCAGACCGCCGGTGACGGCGATCACCCCGATGACTACCGCGACGGCCGCCATGCCTTCCGGTGAGCGCACGAAACGGCGTGCGGTCGCCGCAGGGATAATCAGCAGTGAGGTGATGATCAGCGCACCGACAAACTTCATCGCTACGCCAATCGTCAGCGCCGTGACCAGCATCAGAATCAACCGGGTACGCTGGATGTTGACGCCATCGACCTGCGCCAGTTCCGGGCTGATGGTCATCGACAGCAGCGACCGCCACTGCCACGCCATCACCAGCAGCACAATTGCCACACCGCCACCCATCATCCAGAGATCATCCGGCGTTACTGCCAGCAGGTCGCCAAACAGATATGCCATCAGATCGACGCGCACGTTCTTCATCAGGCTGACGACCACCAGGCCCAGCGACAGCGCGCTGTGCGCCATAATGCCCAGCAGGGTGTCGATAGCCAGATGCGGACGTCGCTCCAGCCAGACCAGTCCCAGCGCGAGGCAGACCGTCACCAGAATTACAGCGTAGTAAGGATTAACGTTAAACAGCAGGCCAAATGCTACGCCGAGGAGGGAAGCATGCGCCAGGGTATCGCCGAAATAGGACATCTTGCGCCAGACCACAAACGAACCCAGCGGACCGGCAGCCAGCGCTAACATCACGCCGCCTATCCAGCCTGGTAATAACAACTCAATCATGATGAACCCTGTCCTTTGCGTAAAACGATACGTCCCTGAAGGTCGTGACGGTGATTATGATGATGACGGTAGATCGCCAGCTCTTCTGCGCCGCGCGGGCCGAACATGGCGATAAATTCCGGATGCTGCGAGACCGCTTCCGGGGTGCCGGAGCAGCAGATATGGTGGTTGAGGCACAACACTTCGTCAGTTTTGGCCATCACCAGATGCAGATCGTGGGAGACCATCAGCACGCCGCAGTTCAGTTCCACGCGTAGCTGGTTGATAAGGTCATACAGCGCAACCTGACCGTTCACATCCACACCCTGTGTCGGTTCATCCAGCACCAGTAACTGGGGATGATTCAGCAGGGCGCGTGCCAGCAGCACACGCTGGGTTTCACCACCGGAGAGCTTTTGCAGCGGAGAATGGAGCAGATGACCCGCCTGCACACGTTTCAATGCTGGCAGGATCTCGGCGTTTTTGCTGCCACGCGTTAGCCGCATAAAGCGTTCAACCGTCACCGGCAGGGTGGGGTCGATGTGCAGCTTCTGTGGCACATAGCCAATACGCAGACCGGGATCACGCTGAACGGAACCGGTAGTGGGCGCGAGCAGGCCGAGCACCACACGCACCAGCGTTGATTTTCCGGCACCGTTGGGACCCAGCAGGGTGAGGATGCGGCCAGGCTGCAAAGCGAGGCTGACGCCAGATAACACATTGCGCTGGTTAAATTTTATCGAAACGTTATCGAGTGTGACAAGTGAGGTCATAGTATTTACAGGTTGCACAGAATTTCGAATGTTATAATATCACATTCCACCTCACGGTCACGATGGAATGACGCAATATGTTACATAATAAAAAGGGCGCAATTTTCGCCTTAACTGCTTTGTCTGTTTCAGCTTTGTTAACCCTTCCTGCCCAGGCGAATGTCGTGGCTTCACTCAAACCCGTAGGTTTTATTGCTGCGGCCATTGCTGATGGCGTTACGCCGGTTGAGGTGCTGCTGCCGGACGGTGCGTCTGAACACGATTACTCCCTGCGCCCCTCTGATGCAAAACGCTTAAAAAACGCGGACTTAGTCGTCTGGGTCGGGCCTGAAATGGAAGCCTTTATGGCGAAATCAGCGGCTGAACTTCCGGCCCAAAAAAACCTCGCGATGGTGAACATCGACGGCGTAAAACCGTTATTGATTAGCGGTGGTGAAGATGAAGATGAACACGCAGCGGAAAAATCCGAAGATCAGGATGCTGAGGCTCATCACCATCATCACGGCGAGTTTAATATGCACCTGTGGTTGTCGCCAGAGATTGCGCGCAAAACCGCGGTTGCAATCCATGGAAAATTATTGGAACTTATGCCGCAGGATAAGGCCAAACTTGACGCCAACCTCCAGCAGTTTGAGGTAGCTTTGGCGGACACGGACAAACGCGTTAGCGCACAACTTGCTCCGGTAAGAAATAAAGGATATTTCGTTTTTCACGACGCTTACACGTACTTTGAAAAGCACTACGGTCTTTCGCCCACCGGGCACTTTACCGTCAATCCTGAAATTCAGCCGGGCGCTCAGCGTTTACACCAGATACGAACACAGTTGGTTGAGCAAAAGGCGGTCTGCGTCTTTGCTGAGCCACAATTCAGACCAGCAGTCATCGATGCTGTCTCCCGCGGAACGCAGGTGCGTAAAGGCACGCTCGATCCCCTGGGCACAGACATCAGCTTAGCCAAAGACAGCTATGTGAAATTCCTCTCACAACTGTCGAGCCAGTATGAAAGCTGCCTGAATGGAGCATGAGGAATAGGTAAAAGTGCAGCAGATAGCCCGCTCTGTCGCCCTCGCATTTAATAATTTGCCGCGCCCCCACCGCGTAATGCTGGGTTCTTTAACAGTAGTCACTCTGGCCGTCGCTGTCTGGCGGCCTTACGTTTATCATCCCACGGATGATGTGACGCCCATCGTTAAAAATATTGAGCTGGATAAGAACACGTTCCGCACGCTGTTGCCGGAAGCCAGTGAGCCGATCGATCAGAGCACACCGGAACCGGACGAAGAGCTGCCAGCAGACGATGTCGACACCGACGCGCCGGATACGGCAGGGGTTCACGACTATACCGTTTCATCCGGCGATACCCTGAGCAGTGCCCTGAATCAGTATGGTATCGACATCAGCGACATTAATGCGCTGGTGGTGAGCGACCGCGATCTGCGTAATCTGCAGGTGGGTCAGCAGCTGAGCTGGACGCTGGATGATGATGGCGGCCTGAAAACCCTGAGCTGGGAAATTTCCCGCCGCGAAACCCGCACTTATGAGCGCACCCCAACCGGTGGCTTTAAGATGGATGCGGAGATGCAGAAGGGCGAATGGCGCAACAGCGTGATGCAGGGCGAAGTGCGTGGCAGTTTTGCCGCCAGCGCCATGCGTGCGGGGTTGAGTGGAGCAGAAGCCAGCGCCGTGATCAAAGCGATGCAGTGGCAGATGGACTTCCGTAAGCTGCGTGCAGGTGACCAGTTCAGTGTTCTGATGTCACGCGAAATGCTGGAGGGTAAGAGTGCGCAGAGTCAGTTACTGGGTGTGCGACTGCGCAGCGGCGGCAAAGACTATTACGCTTTCCGCGCCGAAGATGGCAAGTTCTACGATCGCAGCGGCTCTGGTCTGGCTCGCGGCTTTATGCGCTTCCCGACGGTTAAGCAGTATCGTGTCTCCTCGAACTTTAATCCGCGTCGTCTTAATCCGGTGACCGGCCGCATTGCGCCGCACAAAGGCGTCGACTTTGCGCTGCCGATTGGCACACCCGTGCTGGCAGTGGGTGACGGTGAGATCGTCGTGGCGAAGAATGGCGGTGCTGCGGGTAACTACGTCGCTATCCGTCATGGCCGTCAGTATATGACGCGCTATATGCACATGAAGAAAGTACTGGTGAAGCCAGGTCAGAAAGTGAAACGTGGCGACCGTATTGGACTGTCTGGTAACACCGGACGCTCTACCGGCCCGCATCTGCATTTCGAAATCTGGATCAATAATCAGGCGGTCAATCCATTAACGGCGAAGCTGCCGCGCATGGAAGGCCTGACCGGCAAAGATCGTAGCGATTATATGGCACAGGTTAAATCCTGGCTGCCTCAGCTGGGTCTGAAGTAAGCGAATTTCGTTAAATCGCGCAAAAACCGACGGTTTCCCCGTCGGTTTTTTGCTATCTGGCGCAGGATGATTGCAAATTTTGAGGTCGTCACTATCATTAGCCGGTCATTGCTTGAGGCGAGTGCATGGAAACCCGTAAAAAAAATAACACTGAATTTATTCCCGTTTTTGAACGTTCTTTTCTCAAACCTAAGTACTGGGGCAGCTGGCTGGCAATTGGTGCGCTGGCAGGTCTGGCTTATTTACCACCAAAAGTACGCGATCCGCTGCTGGGCCGCTTAGGCCGTTTTGCTGGTAAGCTGGCAAAGGGTGCACGTCGCCGTGCGCTGATTAATCTCTATTACTGTCTGCCTGAACTCAGCGAAGAACAGCGTGCAACGCTGGTCGATGAGATGTTTGCGACCGCACCGCAGGCAATGGCAATGATGACCGAACTGGTTCTGCGCGATCCGGCGAGTATCCGTGAGCGTGTTGAGTGGCATGGTCGTGACATTATCGATCAGATGATGGCTGACCAGCAGAATGTGATTTTCCTGGTGCCACACGGCTGGGCGGTGGATATCCCCGCGATGTTGCTGGCGTCAGAAGGGCAGAAGATGGCGGCGATGTTCCATAATCAGAGCGACCCGCTGATGGACTATGCCTGGAATACGGCACGTCGTCGTTATGGCGGCCGGTTGCATGCCCGCAATGACGGGATTAAGCCGTTTATCAGTTCGATTCGGCAGGGTTACTGGGGCTATTATCTGCCCGACCAGGATCATGGTCCTGAGCACAGCGAGTTTGTCGATTTCTTTGCTACTTATAAGGCGACACTGCCAGCGGTAGGCCGCCTGATGAAGGTGTGTCGTGCCCGCGTGGTGCCGCTGTTCCCGGTTTATAACAGCGACACGCACAAGCTTGAGATTTATGTGCGTCCGCCGATGGATGACTTGCTTGAAGCGGATGATCAACAGCTGGCTCGCCGGATGAATGAAGAGGTGGAAGTGTTTGTTCGCCCGCATCCCGAGCAGTACACGTGGATCCTTAAACTGCTGAAGACCCGCAAAGAGGGTGATATTGAACCCTATTCGCGCAAAGATCTTTATCCGCGCAAATAGCAAAAAGGCCGCGAAAGCGGCCTTTTCTTATCACTTAATCGCTGGCTTCAGGCGTATGCTCCCATCGCATTGAGCTTCTAAGCTGCCTGCTCAGGGCAAACCTGTGGCTGCGCTGCCTATTTATAACGCTTCCAGCGTGCTGCGACGTTTACGCTCGCGCATAAACAGAATAACCAGACCAAACCACAGCACGCCGCTGATAAAGTTAATCAGACAGAACCAAAGCGTGCCGCCGCTGAAGTAACCGCTCTTCGCCAGTTCAATTCCCACCGCAAGCGTCAGGATACTGATCATCCCCAGCATCGCCGCCACGCTGCCTTTGCCTTCATTGCTGGCGTAAAGCGTCAGACGATAGAGTCCGGCATTCACCATGCCAGCACCAAAGGCGTAAAGGCTCAGGCCCGCAGTAATCAGCAGATAACCGTGACTGTTGAGCAGGCTTGCCACCAGTGCCAGGCTCAGGCCAATCAGAATCGGCCAGGCGGCGAACTTTACCGGCTGTTCAATGGGCACGCGTCCGGCCAGCTTACTCAGCGTCAGGTTACCAGCGATCATCGCCAGAAATACCGGCAGCTGCAGCAGCGCGTACTGCATACGTGACAGACCTTCGTCATGCATCAGGATCACCGGCGAAAGGGCAACCCAGGTGAGGATCGGGATAAACACCAGCCCGATTGCAAAGGAGCCAAACATCACCAGCCGATCTTTCATCAGACGGCCATAGTTGCGCGCCAGATTAGGCAGGGCGATGGAGTGACTGCGGTCGCCTGCGGTTTCGGGCATTACGCGCCACAGCACCACAAAAGCGACAAGGCTGCAGGCGGCAAACAGCCAGAACATGCTGCGCCAACTGCCCACGGTGAGCCAGGCTGCACCGGCCAATGGGCCTGCCAGCGGAGCCAGTAACGCCACGTTGGCCATCAGCGCCATCATGCGCACCGCCAGCGCCTCATCAAAGGCCTCCTGAATCGCGGCATAGCCGACCGCGCCGATAAAGCAGAGGCTGATGCCCTGAATAAAGCGCAGGCTGACAAATTCTTCAATCGAGCTGACCCAGTGCGTCAGCATGCAGGCGACGGCAAAGAACAGGATGCCGAACAGCATCACCGGTCGCCGGCCAAACTTATCGGAGAGCGGACCCAGCAGCCATTGCAGCACCACGCCACCAATCAGGTAAGCGGTCAGCGAAGTAGAGACCCACTCAGGGCCGACGGAGAACTCACTGGTGACGATCAGCATACCAGGCTGGATCATGTCGTGAGCAATATAGGTCGCAAACTCGAACAGCACTAACGCCAGAGGAAAGAGTAAAATTCGGCCGGTAAGCTGGCTGATGGGCTGGAAACGGGGCATCTTGCCTCCTTGTCAGAAAAGAAAACGCGACTGCCAGGCAGTCGCGTCGTTGATTCTACACCGACAATGTAAACACGGGCTCAATTAATCCACGCGCAGCACACGGGTGGTGTTGGTGGTGCCGGTGGCGCCCATTACATCACCCTGCGTCACGATGACCAGATCGCCGGAGACCAGGAAGCCTTTATCACGCAGCAGGTTAACCGCGTCGTGTGCAGCTGCCACACCGTCGTTGTTGCTGTCGAAGAACACCGGCGTCACACCGCGATAGAGCGCAGTGAGGTTCAGGGTACGTTCATGACGCGACATCGCAAAGATCGGCAGGCCTGAGGTGATACGTGAGGTCATCAGCGGGGTACGGCCAGACTCGGTCATGGTGATGATCGCAGTAACGCCCTGCAGGTGGTTCGCGGCGTACATGGAAGACATGGCGATCGCTTCTTCGACGTTGTCGAACTGTACATCCAGACGGTGCTTGGAAACGTTGACGCTTGGGATCTTCTCCGCGCCCAGGCAAACCTTCGCCATTGCCGAGACAGTTTCAGCCGGATACTGGCCCGCTGCGGTTTCCGCCGAGAGCATCACGGCATCGGTACCATCCAGCACGGCGTTCGCCACGTCCATAACTTCTGCGCGGGTCGGCATCGGATTAGTGATCATCGACTCCATCATCTGGGTCGCGGTAATGATAGTGCGGTTCAGCTGGCGGGCACGGCGAATTAACGCTTTCTGAATGCCGACCAGTTCCGGATCGCCAATCTCAACGCCCAGGTCGCCACGCGCAACCATCACTACATCAGAGGCCAGAATGATGTCATCCATCGCTTCCTGGCTGGCTACGGCTTCAGCACGTTCCACTTTAGCAACCAGTTTGGCGTCGCAACCCGCTTCACGTGCCAGGCGACGAGCCAGGTTCATATCTTCGCCACAGCGTGGGAAGGAGACGGCCAGATAATCGACGCGGATTTTGGCGGCGGTGATGATGTCCGCTTTATCTTTTTCGGTCAGTGCTTCAGCCGACAGGCCGCCGCCCAGCTTGTTTATCCCTTTGTTGTTCGACAGCGGGCCACCGACAGTAACTTCGGTGAACACTTTCATGTCCTGAACTTCCAGCACTTTCAGCTGCACTCGGCCATCATCCAGCAGCAGGATATCGCCTGGCACCACATCTGCAGGCAGGCCTTTGTAGTCGATACCGACGCGCTCTTTATCGCCTTCGCCTTTACCCAGATTGGCATCCAGCAGGAAGCGGTCGCCGATATTCAGGAAAACTTTGCCTTCTTTGAAGGTCGATACACGAATTTTTGGACCCTGGAGGTCACCGAGGATAGCCACGTGGCGACCCAGTTTTGCGGCAATCTCGCGCACTTTATCGGCACGAAGCTGGTGATCTTCTGGCGTGCCGTGAGAGAAGTTGAGTCGAACAACGTTCGCGCCGGCAGCGATGATTTTTTCTAAGTTATTATCACGATCGGTGGCCGGGCCGAGGGTTGTAACGATTTTGGTTCTTCTGAGACGTCTTGACATCGAGGACTCCGTATACATTTAAGCGTGTCATGGGCTGTGGACACGGCATGGTTATCTATTCTATATGATCGATGGGTTGTGATACGACTCACATTGTAAATGTGATGTTAATTTTTTTGCTGATCATCCTCATCCCGAATGGTGTTCTTTTCGTAACGCGACGCTTTCAACGCCTCTTTCACGCGTTTCAGGTTCTCCCGGAAGGGCGCACCCCGTTCCAGGGTAAAACCCGTCGCCAGCACATCGATCACGGTCAACTGCGCCAGGCGCGATACCATCGGCAAATAGATATCCGTATCTTCCGGTACATCAAGCACTAAAGCTATCGCTGCTTCATGGGCAAGGGGAGAATCGGCAGAGGTGATGGCTATAACGGTGGAACCGTTTACACGGGCCAGGCGAGCCAGTTCTACCATATTTTTTGTGCGTCCAGTATGCGAAATGAGAACAAAAACGTCACCGGCTCGACTATTTATGCAACTCATGCGCTGGATCACAATATCGTCTGACCAGATGACCGGCAGATTAAAGCGAAGAAATTTGGTGAAAGCGTCATGCGCCACTACAGCGGACGCACCCAGCCCGAAAAAGGCGAGTTTATCGGCCTGCGCAAGCAAGGTCACCGCCTGTTGCAGCTGCGCGCTGTTCAGCTGATCCCGGACCCGTTGCAACCCGGCCAGCGCAGAGTCGAAGATCTTGTGGCTGTAGTTCTCTACCGTGTCGTCGTCTTCAACCCCCCGGCTGACCCAATTGCTGCCTTTCACCAGGCTCTGCGCCAGCTGCAGTTTAAAGTCGGGGAAGCCGTGTGCGCCCAGTCGGTGGCAGAAGCGATTCACAGTGGGTTCACTGACTCCGGCACTGCCAGCCAGTGTCGCGATGCTGGAGTGCATCGCCGCCTGCGGTTCCGCCAGAATCTGCCGGGCGACTTTCTGTTCCGCTTTGCTCAGCGCAGCAAACTGCGCCTCAATTTTTTCCAGCATATTCATAAGCTGATGACCATAATCACTTTTATCAATTTCAATTATCACTGTCGCAGGAGCCGAATAACAGAGACTATATCGCGCCAGCACCCGGCAAGCGCAACGGCTGACAAGTCTGGTGCACCTTTTTTTGGGATACTTTGACCGGTGCCAGATTTTCCTGACACCAACAGAAACAGAAAAAACCGGTAATCCGCACGTGTCATCACACGCGCTTAGCACATCCGGTACAGAGTTATTGCGGTTGACCCGGCGAGTCGGTTTACCTGGCGCGGGGAAAAAAGTACATTGTGCTGAAAGAAAATAATAACCTGGACCCGGTGGCAGAGGATGCATCACCACCGGACTATCCTGCAACGAGGAGAGGAAAATGGCGGTAACACAAATAGCCCAGGCATGCGATCTGGTGATTTTCGGTGCCAAAGGCGATCTTGCACGCCGTAAACTGTTGCCTTCACTGTACCAGTTAGAGAAAGCGGGTCAGATCCATGAGGAAACCCGCATTATTGGTGTCGGCCGTGCTGAGTGGGATAAAGCGGAATACACCAAAGTGGTACGTGAAGCGCTGGAAACCTTCATGAAGGAGAAGATTGACGAAGCGCTGTGGGATAAACTCAGCAATCGTCTCGACTTCTGCAACCTCGATGTTAATGACACCACGCACTTCCCGAAACTGGGCAAGATGCTGGACCAGAAAAACCGCACTACCATCAACTATTTTGCGATGCCACCCAGCACCTTTGGCGCGATCTGTCAGGGCCTGGGCACCGCGAAGCTGAATGCCAAACCGGCGCGCGTAGTGATGGAGAAGCCGTTGGGCACCTCACTGGAAACCTCGCAGGAGATCAACGATAGTGTTGGCGAATACTTTGAAGAGAGCCAGGTGTTCCGTATTGACCACTATCTCGGTAAAGAGACCGTGCTCAACCTGCTGGCGCTGCGCTTCGCTAACTCTATCTTCGTCAATAACTGGGATAACCGTACCATCGACCATGTGCAGATCACCGTGGCCGAAGAAGTGGGCATCGAAGGCCGCTGGGGTTACTTCGATAAAGCGGGCCAGATGCGCGATATGATCCAGAACCATCTGTTGCAGATTCTGACCATGATCGCCATGTCACCGCCGTCTGATCTCAGCGCCGACAGCATCCGTGACGAAAAAGTCAAAGTGCTGCGCTCGCTGCGCCGCATCGATCAGACCAACGTGCGCGAGAAAACCGTGCGCGGTCAGTACACTGCTGGCTTTGTGCAGGGCAAAAAAGTGCCGGGCTACCTGGAAGAAGAGGGCGCTAATAAGTCGAGCGCCACCGAGACATTCGTGGCGATTCGTGTCGATATTGACAACTGGCGCTGGGCCGGCGTGCCGTTCTACCTGCGTACCGGTAAGCGCTTACCGACCAAGTGCTCTGAAGTGGTGGTCTACTTCAAGAATCCTGAAATGAATCTGTTTAAAGATTCTTACTCAGAGCTGCCGCAGAACAAGCTGACCATTCGTCTGCAGCCGGACGAAGGCGTGGATATCGAGATCCTGAACAAAGTGCCAGGTCTCGATCACAAGCACAAGCTGCAGACCACCAAGCTGGATCTGAGCTATTCCGAGACATTTAACCAGTCGCACCTTGCTGATGCTTACGAGCGTCTGCTGCTGGAGAGCATGCGCGGTATTCAGGCGCTGTTTGTGCGTCGTGATGAAGTGGAAGCCGCATGGACCTATGTCGACTCCATTATCGACGCGTGGGCTGCGGATGGCGATTCCTCCAAGCCGTATCAGGCAGGCACCTGGGGCCCGGTGGCCTCGGTAGCGATGATTACCCGAGATGGCCGCTCGTGGAATGAGTTTGAATAACTGAAGTGATGATGAAGCCCGCTATGCGGGCTTTTTTTTCGCCTTTAAACCGGACCAGGGGATGCAGATAAAACTGAACTGCTGTTTCAAAATGGGCGCAGGAGGATAGACGCTCAGGAAGCGGATCATGTATGGTAGTGACGCAATTTACAGGGCAGGAGCCGAAGCTCCATGACCGGGTCGCAATCCCGGTGTTATCAAGCAAGGGGAACTGATGAAAAACTGGAAAACGAGTGCTGAACAGATTCTGACCACCGGACCTGTGGTGCCGGTGATTGTGGTGAACAAACTGGAGCACGCAGTGCCGATGGCGAAAGCGCTGGTGGCAGGCGGTGTCAGAGTGCTGGAAGTGACGCTGCGCACACCGGTGGCGATGGATGCCTTACGTGCAATGATCAAAGAAGTGCCGGATGCGATCGTCGGCGCGGGCACGGTGATTAATCCACAGCAGTTACAGGAAGTGACAGATGCCGGTGCGCAGTTTGTTATCAGCCCGGGCGTCACGGAATCGCTGCTGAAAGCGGCGGTGGAAGGGCCGGTTCCGTTGATTCCGGGCATCAGCACCGTTTCTGAGTTAATGACCGGTATGGACTACGGTCTGCGCGAGTTTAAGTTTTTCCCGGCAGAAGCGAATGGCGGTGTTAAAGCACTGCAGGCGATTGGCGGGCCTTTCCCGCAGGTGCGTTTCTGCCCGACCGGCGGTATCTCTCCGGCCAACTACCGTGACTATCTGGCGCTAAAAAGCGTGCTGTGCATCGGCGGCTCCTGGCTGGTGCCTAACGACGCGCTTGAAGCGGGCGATTGGGATCGCATCACCCGCCTGGCACGCGAAGCTGTCGAAGGCGCGAAGTAAGTGATGGCGGTGAGCGTCTGCTCACCGCATACCTTTACCCCTGAACCGTGACCGCAGCGGCGCTGGCAACCGCACGTGCAATTGCCTGGTCGGTGCTGTCACCGCTGGCGAGCGCCACACCAAGACGACGCTGACCACTGATCTCCGGCTTGCCGAACAGTCGCAGTTGCAGACCGGCACCCAGTGCTGCTTCGACATTCACAAACTGCACGTTCTGGCTGGTCAGTTGCGGCAGGATAACGGCAGACGCCGATGGACCATACTGACGAATCCCGCCAATCGGCAGACCCAGGAACGCCCGCACGTGCAGCGCAAACTCTGACAGATCCTGCGAAATCAGCGTGACCATGCCGGTGTCGTGTGGACGCGGTGAAACTTCGCTGAACACCACCTCATCACCACAGACAAACAGCTCAACGCCAAACAGGCCATAGCCGCCCAGCGCCTTAACCACCTGCGCGGCAACATCCTGCGCACGTTGCAGCGCCAGTTCACTCATCTGCTGCGGCTGCCAGGATTCACGGTAATCGCCATCTTCCTGACGGTGACCAATCGGCGCACAGAAGTGAATGCCATCGACGGCACTGATGGTCAGCAGAGTGATCTCAAAATCGAAGTTGACGACCCCTTCGACGATGACGCGTCCGGCACCGGCACGGCCACCCTGTTGTGCATAGTCCCAGGCTTTATCGAGCTGGCTGGCGTCACGGATAAAGCTCTGACCTTTGCCGGATGAGCTCATCACCGGCTTAACAATGCAGGGGAAGCCTATCTCTGCGGCGGCTTCATCGAAGCGCGGCTTGCTGTCGGCGAAGCAATAGCGGGAGGTCGGCAGCGACAACTCTTCAGCCGCCAGGCGGCGAATGCCTTCGCGATTCATGGTCAGCCGCGCGGCACGGGCGGTCGGAATCACGCGCTGACCTTGCTGCTCCAGCTCAACCAGCGTATCCGTGGCGATGGCTTCGATTTCCGGCACCACAAAGTCAGGCTTCTCCACAGCGATCAGCGCAGCCAGTGCCGCACCATCCAGCATGTTAATGACATGGCTGCGATGGGCGACATGCATCGCCGGCGCATCGGCGTAACGATCAACCGCGATCACTTCCACACCCAGACGCTGACACTCCAGCGCCACCTCTTTACCCAGTTCACCTGAACCTAATAGCATCACGCGCGTCGCCGCCGGACGCAGCGCTGTTCCGAGAGTTGTCATACATTCCCCTAAGCAGTCAAAATTCGCGCGCAAGTATAAACGAAAACGTTTGCGTTCTCATCTTTCGTCCATATGACACCGCTTTTTGCCGTACTTTTCCCGCTCTGACGTTTCCTGACATCCTTTTAGTCAGGATAGCGGCTGACATCCTGAAAGGAGTGAATAATGAATAACTGGTTGCAACAGATTCAGTCGGTACTTACGAAGAAGGGCGGTGAGGGAAAATCGGGCGGCGGCTTAAGTGACATGCTCGCACCTGGTGCGCTGGGCGGACTGGCCGCGATGCTGATCTCCAGTAAGTCATCGCGCAAACTGCTGACCAAATATGGCGGCAAAGCCCTGATTGTGGGCGGTGGTGCGGCCGCAGGCGCGGTGCTGTGGAACAAGTACAAGCAGCGGGTCAGCGAAGCGCACCAGAATGAACCTGACTTTGGCGTGGCGCAAACGCCCGTTAATCTGCGCGCCGAACGTCTGGTGACGGCGCTGGTGTTTGCCGCCAAAAGCGACGGGCACATTGACGATCAGGAACGGGCAGCCATTGAGCAGAATATTCATCAGTCCGGTTACGGCCAGGATGCTGAACAGCTGATTCAGAAAGCGATGAACCGCCCGCTGGATCCGCAGTGGCTGGCCGCCGATGTAAAAAATGAAGAAGAGGCGCTGGAGCTCTACTTCCTGAGCTGTGCCGCCATCGACGTTGATCACTTTATGGAACGCAGCTATCTCTCCGCGCTGGGCGATGCCCTGAAAATCCCTCAGGATGTCCGCGACGGCATTCAGCAGGACCTTGAGGCTGAAAAAGCCCGTCTGCCTGCCAGCTAATCACCCCGATATTGTGCTGGCAGGTCACAGGATGTGATCTGCCAGCGGTGGCTTCGCACCCTATGTCTGGCTTCCCGCTGCTGAAGTGTTACGCTTACAGATCATTGCGTTCACGGAGACGGATGGATGAAAGCACCCATTGCAAGAAAAATACCTCATGAGATGACGCTGCACGGCGAGACGCGCATCGACAACTACTACTGGCTGCGCGACGACAAACGCGAAAACAGCCAGGTTCTCGATTACCTGCGTGCCGAAAATAATTACGGCAAAAAAATCATGTCCTCGCAGCAGCCGCTGCAGGACCGGGTATTAAAAGAGATTATCGATCGCCTGCCGCCTGAAGATCACTCAGTGCCTTATGTGAAAAACGGCTACCGCTATCAGAGCCGTTACCAGAGTGGTAATGAATACCCGGCCTATTATCGTCAGCCCGCAGCGAGCGAAGAGTCAGACGAGTGGAGCCTGCTGCTGGATGCCAACCAGCGCGCCTCACACAGCGATTTCTACACCATGGGTGCGCTGCACATCAGCCCGGATAACCGGGTGATGGCGCTGGCAGAAGATTTTCTGTCACGGCGGCAATATGGCATCCGGTTCCGTAACCTGGAGAGTGGCAGCTGGTATCCTGAAGTGCTGAGTAACGCCTCCTCCAGCTTCGCCTGGGCTAATGACTCGCGCACCGTCTACTATGTGCGGAAACACCCGCAGACGCTGCTCTCTTATCAGGTATGGCGACACGAACTCGGTTCGCCACAGTCCGATGACCAGCTGGTCTATGAAGAGCGGGATGACACCTATCATCTCAGCGTACACAAAAGCACCTCCAAGCAGTTCATCATGATTGCGCTCTACAGCACCAATACCAGCGAAATCCAGCTGATCGATGCGAACTTTCCGGACGCGCAGCCGCATGTCTTTCTGCCGCGTCGCCGTAATCATGAGTACAGCATCGACCATTACGACTACCAGTTTTTCATTCGATCCAACCGGGAAGGCAAAAACTTCGGTCTTTACCGCAGCCGTTATCTGGATGAGTCACGCTGGGAAACGCTGATACCGGCACGGGAACAGGTGGTAATGGAAGACTTCCAGCTGTTCAGGGACTGGCTGGTGGTTGAGGAGCGCCAGCGCGGCTTAACCAGCCTGCGGCAGATCAACTGGGCCAGCGGCGAAACCAGCGGAATTGCATTTGATGATCCAACGTATGTGACCTGGCTGGCCTACAATCCGACGCCGCGTACCAGCAAACTGCGCTACGGCTATTCATCGATGACTACGCCGACCACGCTTTTTGAACTGGATATGGATACCGGTGAACGCCGCATCCTGAAGCAGAGCGCAGTGAAAGGCTTTAACGCGGAAGATTACAAAAGCGAGCACCACTGGATCAAAGTCAGCGATGGCACCGAAGTGCCGGTCTCGCTGGTCTATCATCGCAAACATTATCAGCCCGGTCAGAACCCGATGCTGGTCTATGGTTACGGCGCCTATGGCAGTAACATGGATGCCGATTTCAGCGTCAGCCGTCTGAGCCTGCTGGATCGCGGCTTTGTCTATGCGCTGATACAGGTGCGCGGCGGCGGTGAGCTGGGTCAGCAATGGTATGACGGCGGTCGTCTGCTGAATAAGATGAACAGTTTCACCGACTTTATTGATGTGACTGATGCGCTGGTGGCACGCGGCATCGGTCACCCGGAACGACTCTATGCGATGGGCGGCAGCGCGGGCGGCTTGCTGATGGGTGCGGTGATCAACATGGCACCGCAGCGATTCCACGGCGTGGTGGCTCAGGTGCCGTTTGTTGATGTGGTCACCACGATGCTGGACGAGTCGATCCCGCTGACTACCGGCGAGTATGACGAGTGGGGCAATCCCAGCGATCCGGAATACTACCGCTACATCCGCCAGTACAGCCCCTATGACAACATCGAGGCGAAGGACTATCCCCACCTGCTGGTCACCACCGGCCTTCACGATTCACAGGTGCAGTACTGGGAACCGGCCAAATGGGTGGCGAAACTGAGATCGATGAAAACCGATAACAACCTGCTGCTGCTCTGCACCGATATGGATGCGGGTCACGGCGGCAAGTCGGGTCGCTACAAAGCCTATGAAGGGATCGCGATGGAATACACCTTCCTGCTGGGCCTGGCGCAGGGCACCTTACCGCCAGCTCAGGATTACTGAGACTCTGACAGGTATTTATTTAGCGCCTGCCGCAATGGCGGGCGTAAATCACTGACATTATTCAGCACCCACTTCAGGTAGCCCGGATCCTTCCTCGCAATCACAGCAATCGCCTGGCCGCGATATTTGCCGAAAGGCAGAATGTCGTCGCGTTGGGCCGCCGGTTGTGAACGCACAATCATCTCGGAGGCACTCCAGCCGGAGGTCTCCATAATACGGATCAGCAGCGCTGCCGTGACATAGCAGTCATAGAGTGCGCGGTGCGCATGCAGGTCAGCGGGCGGCGTCACATCCAGCTTCAGCGAATGACGCAGGGCCTGGTTGCCATATTTAATGCCTGGCCAGAGCTGACGCGCCAGCTGCATGGTGCAAATCCATTCACCGTACATCTCCGGCAGCATCCGGCGATCAAAACTGGCGTTGTGCGCGACATAAAAGGCACTGCCGTAATAACGCGGGATCGCTTCTTCAATGGTCGGCTTCCCGGCGACCATTGCTTCGGTGATGCGATGCACCGCCATCGCCTGACGGCTGATAGGGCGGTCGGGCAGGGTGAGATCGCTCATTGGGTTCACAATCTGGCCGTTGACCACATCTACGGATGCAACTTCAACCACGCCGCCCTGCAGGCCGCAGGTTTCGGTATCTATAACGCGAAACATCATTGCTTCATCTTCGGTTCATAAGGAAGGCGCGACAGGCTGAGTGACGCCTGGCGGTATTGCATCAGACGCTGACGAAACCAGTCACGCAGCGCTTCAGGCTGCTCCTGCGCCACCATCTCGGCAACGACCGGCATGTTATAGCGCTCTTTAAACGCCACGCCTGCTGCCGCCAAATCGACATTGATCTTGTCTTTCTCTTCCTGGGACAGCACGGCAAGGTTATGGCTCATAATATTCTCCTGACGATAGCGGGCAAAAGTAATGTTTTCGGCGGTCTGAATCAAGGATAAAGGATCGCATCGCTGGCCTCGACAGTGTAAATCCAGCAGCGTATCCTTTTGCCACGTTTATTGCCCTGGCGGCGGTTAAAAGGATGATCTTATGCAGAAAAAACCCATCTCCCGCATGGTTATTGCATTAGCAGCAGCCGGACTGATGGCATTCAGCTCGCTGGCTGCGGCGCATGCTCATCTCCAGTCTTCCCTCCCGGCGGCCAAAGCGCAGGTCACGACATCTCCCGATGCGCTGACGCTGAACTTCAGTGAAGATATTGAAGCGGCGTTCAGCGGCGTTACGCTGCTGGATAGTGCACAGAAGCCCGTCGTGACCGCCAAAGCCCGCGTTGAGTCTGACCAGAAAAGCCGGCTGATTGTCGGTCTGCCGCAGCCGCTGAAAGCGGGCAGCTATCAGGTTAACTGGCACGTGTTGTCGGTGGATGGCCATAAAACCGCTGGAAGTTATCGCTTTAGCGTGAAGTAATCCTGTGACCACAATCTGGATCCTGCTGCGCGCGCTGCATTTTGCCACCGTGATGTTACTGACCGGCGGCGCCTGTTACAGCGCGCTGCTGGCACCCAAACGCTATCGACCTTTGCTGGCGCTTCGGTTGAACCCGCTGGTGAAGGGGAGTGCCTGGCTGGCGCTGCTGAGTGCGCTGGCGATGCTGGCCTGCCAGAATGTGTTGATGAGCGGCGACAGCACTAACCTGGCCAGTATCGACATCTGGCTGGCGGTGCTGGGCACGCACTTTGGTGCAGTGTGGCAGTGGGAAATCATTTTAGGCGTACTGGCCGTTGTCGCGCTATTACTGACCGGACGCCTGCGTCAGCAGGTGTTGCTGCTTGCTGGCGTGCTGCAACTGGCCTGCATGGCCCTGATTGGTCATGCTGCGATGCGCGATGGCTGGCCCGGTCTTCTTCAGCAGATCAACCAGGCAATGCATCTGATTGCGGCGGCGTTCTGGGTGGGTGGATTACTGCCACTGTTGTTATTGATGCGCGAGGCACGTCAGATCGATCGCCGCACCGACGCTATCCGCACCATGATGCGTTTTTCGCGCTATGGTCATCTGGCGGTGGCATTAACACTGCTGAGCGGCGTGATAAACAGCGTGATGATCGCGGGCTGGCCTCTGATGTGGCACGATTCACGCTACGTTGTATTGTTGCTTTGCAAAGTGCTGCTGGTTGCCCTGATGGTACTGGTGGCGATGATCAATCGATACTGGCTGGTGCCGCGATTCCGTGTAGCAGGCAGCGGGACGCAGCAAAAATTTATTCGCATGACACAGCTTGAACTGCTGCTGGCGAGTGGAGTGGTTGGGCTGGTCAGCGTGTTTGCCACGCTATCGCCAGCCTGAATATGGTTTAAGAGAGAAAAGGGTAGTTATGTTGCTGAAAAAAGTGATCCCCGCAATCCTGTTGTTATCCGTATGCGGCCAGACGCTGGCGGCACAAATCATAACCGTCAGCCGCTTTGAGATCGGTAAAGAGAAGTGGCCGTTTAACCGTGAAGAGGTGATGCTGACCTGCGAGAAAGATGGTGCGATGTTTGCTATCAACCCGAGCACGCTGATGACATACCCGCTGAACGATATCGCTGACACACTGTTCAAAAACAAACAGGTGAAAGCGCAGCCGATCAGCGTGATTCAGGCCGAAGATAAAGCGCATCCGGGCCAGATGATGAGCCTGCAGCCGATTATTGAACGCACCCAGGCGCTGTGCGGTAAATAAACCTCTCGGGTGCAGCACCGCGCTGCGCCCAATCCCCGATTTTTTGCCGTTGCGATCACAAACTGATCCGGTTTATGGCCTCGCGCCTCGCGTTTGCTGGCAAATCCACCGCACTGTCCTAATGTTAAATGGCAAGGCGACATCGCCTTCATAAATGCCAACTTTTAGCGCACGGCTCCTTGCGAGCCATTTCCCTGGACCGAATATAGGAATCGTATTCGGTCTTTTTTTGTCAGATGCCTCCCATTAGTTAATGATCTTTGAATCAATTACTTAGTCTTCCTTCTGTTGTATTCTTCTCCATTCTTCTGCAAGACTTCATTCCATTATTTCATCGCCATTTTTCCTATTCATATAAGTTACAACCATGCTTTATTACATGTCTATGAAAGGGACACCATGGCGATAATCGGCCACCTGTTTTACTCATGTTTGAAGCCCAGCCAAAAGCATCAGGTATAGGCTGTACAGCCCATACGAGAGAAGTTTGCTGAGTGAACGGCGTTGCAGTACCCGGTAATGACCGCTCTACTATCCTGTGGCACTATATTGAGTGACATGAAAATGAGGGAACGATAATGAATGCAGGGAATGCAATCACAGAACCTGGCAGATATTACACATTTCAGTCACCGCTATCGGACAATGTATTTTTTGAATTAAGGCCAAGTGTGCTGCCACGAAACGCACAACCCGTGCTGGATGATTCCAGCGGTATGTGTATTGGTTATTCTGTGGCTCAGGCTCCCGGTCTCTGGCAGATATACGATGCGCAAGGGCATTTTGTTCGACTTGAAGAGGCATCTCTCGAAACGCCACTGATTGATCCTACAGACATAGCGCTTCTTGCGTTTGGTGTATTTCGAATTTTCCGCGCTGGCCGCGCATTATTGGAGGCTGGTACCCGAGCTGCTGTAAGTGCCAAACTCAGCCAGGCAACGATAATGTTCCTGCGTGCCAGGTTAAAAACGGGTTTATCGGCGCGTAGCCTGAAAATGACCGAAACAGCGGCGAGGCACATGTATGAGCCGGGTCGCTATGTTCCGTTACATATTCAGGAAAGAGCTATCCGCCATGGCAGACGCATGGCCGATCGTCGCACAGGAGAGGGTATGTATCGTTATGAAACGGAAATGTATAAATTACACCGTAAGAAAAATATCACTGAGTATAAAAAGTACACTCTTGAGGTTGTGGTAAGGGTATCAGACTGGACGATAACTCATTTTAAGTATTTTTGATTAACCGACAGGAACGTACATATGTTTGATATCAGAGATGAAGAATTTGTTTTTGCAGTGTCTCCTTTTGAGCGTGTCGTCGATAACGAAGTCGATCCTGTTAATCATCATTGGGACTGGATTAAGTCCTTTGTTGAGTTTTCTGTCACTGGTGTGAAAATACAGTATCAGACTGAATTTACTGTTGGAGAACTTAAACAACTGAAGGAGCAGTTTTCTGCCCTCTATCAGGCTGTTGTTGCCCAACTGGAAATCCAACCTTTTGAGTTTCGTAGTGACTTAAATCAGCTAAATATGCTGCTCAGGAAGGTAAAAGGTGATGACGTTGTGGTCATTGAGTATGTTCTTCGTCCTGAGGCACATGCGGATAGTGTGCAGTTAAAAGGGGGATTCGCTATCGATGAAAGCTATTTCCCCGGCATCCTTTCCAGGCTTGATGAGATGATTGAATGGCCCGGTAAGCCGGGCTAACAGTTTATTTTGATTTCGGTTATGATCAAAAATGAGTGCAGAATAGTTGCCTGTCAGCATTCACTGATTGGCGAAAATCCTGTTAGCAGACGTACATCAAAGCTCGCCGATTGATTTGAACCGCAACATTGTGACTTCAACCGTTATCCCGCACCTGGTGATGAGTCAGCAGGTGTTCAGCAAGGTTGCTCTGGATTATCTGGTTTTCAGCAATGCCTTTGCCGGGGTGCGCCGCAACGGTCTGGGCAAGCCGCTGCGCCTTGAAACCACCCCGGCCAAATTTACCCGCAGGGACGTGAAGGAGGGCGTTTACTGGTTTGTAAACAACTGGAAAGAGCCGCATGAATGGCGCGAGTAGAGGGCTTAGAGAAATTGATAGCAGCGTCAGAGTCTTTTGGCTCCGTAAAGTTATCGACAGAACTTCGAAAGGACGCAGTCGCGTCCTTAAATTCAAATCCAAATCAACGGCACGTTTCGTAACATTTTCCAATGCAGCAGGCGGGTTAAGATGGGGGAGTTGTCACCAAAATTGACCTCAATCAACATACCCCAATCTCCTCTTCAAACGCCTTACAACGTTTACCCGTCGTATAAAAACCGATTCGTAACCTGCTCCGGTGACATTCAACCAGGGTCAGTTATGTTCTTAAAAAAAGTCATTCCTTGTGTGATTTTAGCGGTGGCAGGAGCCTCAATGTCTGGCTGTGTAGTGGCTGATGGTGGTCATCATCGTGGCCCCTCTTCTGGCTGGCAACGTCATCATGAAAACCGTCCCAGTGATTCTAGCTGGAGTCAGCACGCCGGACCTGCTGCACCAGCAAACAGCGCTTCTCAGCATATGGGACCACCGCCAGCGCCGGATAGTGCCGCTCAACATCTGTGACCGCCATCCGACAGTGGCATCCACCGCTGGCAGCCATAAGACGCGCCTGGGCTAAATAACAAATAAACCAAAGCAACAGGAGCTTTATTGCCCCTTTTTAACGGGAGACCACCACCGAACACAGAACCCTCGATAAACGCGCTCACTCTTACCCGATAGCCCAATAACGGCTTAATAACATTTGCCGTAATTAAGCACCCGAGCCGCGTCTCCACCCCAAAAACCAACCCCACTCGCAAAAGCCGCAACAACCCCTCCAGCCTCGCACCCAAAGCTAACCTGTCATCTTGTCATCACTCCGGTTTGGCTTATCCTTAACTCTTCAATCAAAAGGAGTAACGTTTATGAAAGCGGCAATTGCTAACAGTGAACACAAGGTTGAAGTGGTTGAGAAGACGTTACGTCCTCTCAAAACCGGTGAAGCCCGGCTCAGGATGGAATGCTGTGGCGTATGCCATACCGATTTGCATGTGAAGAACGGTGATTTCGGTGATAAGACGGGTGTGACGCTGGGTCATGAAGGAATCGGTATCGTTGAGGAAGTTGCGCCAGATGTGACCTCACTCAAGCCTGGCGATCGTGCCAGCGTCGCCTGGTTTTTCAAAGGCTGTGGTCACTGCGAATATTGTAACTCCGGTAACGAAACGCTCTGCAGAGAGGTCGTCAATGCCGGTTATACCGTCGATGGCGGCATGGCTGAAGAGTGCATCGTCGTGGCCGACTACTCGGTCAAAGTCCCCGACGGGCTCGATCCCTACGCCGCCAGTAGCGTCACCTGTGCCGGTGTCACCACCTATAAAGCGGTGAAAGTATCAGAAGTGAAACCCGGCCAATGGCTCGCGATTTATGGGCTTGGCGGGCTGGGTAATCTCGCCCTGCAGTATGCGAAAAACGTTTTCAACGCCAAAGTGATCGCGGTTGATGTGAGTGACGGACAGCTGGCGCTGGCAAAAGAGATGGGAGCCGATCTGGTCGTCAACTCGGCCAGCGAAGATGCGGCGCGCTTTATTCAGGAGAAAACAGGCGGAGCACATGCTGCTGTAGTCACGGCGGTTGCCAAAGCGGCCTTTAATTCAGCGGTTGATGCGGTCAGAGCCGGCGGGCGAGTGGTGGCTGTCGGACTGCCGCCAGAAGCAATGAGCCTGAATATCCCGCGTCTGGTGCTAGACGGCATTCAGGTGGTGGGATCGCTGGTTGGAACGCGTAATGATCTTGCCGAAGCCTTCCAGTTCGCCGCAGAAGGGAAGGTGGTGCCTAAAGTTACCAAGAGGAAGATCGGTGAGGTGAATGCAATTTTCGATGAGATGATTCAGGGCAAAATTCGCGGCAGGATGGTGATTGACTTCACCGGTGAGTCCGCCGGATAAGTCGCACTAATAATTGCAGAGGCCCGCACTTTGCGGGCTTTTTTATGCCTGCAAATCAGGACCAGTAATTAATATACTATTTGCTGTGAAGCCATCGTTAAGTTGAGAATGTTGTTTAAAAATCAGAAGGTTCAGGCGGTGTCTGGTCTTTTCCTTTTTCGACTAAGTTATTCTTTCTGTCTGTCACCGTTGCGCTTAATCAACAGGGAGCAATTTCTTTTTTATTAATATGAGATGATGATGTGGGCGTTTTTTCGAAGCTTTACATTCATGCTTATATGAAATAAATAAGCGAAGCCAGAAAGTTAAAAGCGGGAATATGTGATATGTATCACATTGCGCACATTTTGATAAATTATACAAAAATATAAATAGGTGTATAGATATGAATATATAAGTGATTGTTAAATATGCTTTTATAATTTATATTTTTTACTTTAATAATTAAATAACAGCCGGAAAGCTTAAGTTATCACCAGAATTAATTTCTTGATAATATCCTGATGAGATTTCATATTTAATTTTCGTGAACAGGACTTCTATTTCTCTGGGTATTTAAAGTTAAACGAGGTGACGATATGCAACAGCAACGACGTGGTGGATCTGGTAATTTTGCGGAAAATCCTGAGCGGGCTCGCGAAGCGGGTCGCAAAGGTGGGCAGATGAGCGGCGGTAATTTCAAAAATAATCCTGAGCGTGCTGTCGAAGCAGGCCGCTTAGGCGGAAAAATAAGCCGAAGATCACCAACTGACACTACAGGTGTGTAGCTTCTTTTTGAACGCACTAAGCACAATCTCAATCCTTTCTTTATCCCTTTTCTGGGGATAAAGATTTTGCATAATCTCATTTCGGGCAAAGCATCCCGGATGCTCCCCAGGAATGCTGTGGCAACTATTTATCGTGCTGAGGATGGTATGCGAGATAATAATCACGAGTTGCTATGTCATTTGCTGAGCAAGAAACATCTTAATGATGAAGCATCCACTCGCTATCTGATTGTCGGAGAGATTGTTTGTGAATTAATGAACGCAGACAAAAACATCAATCGTAAAACGTTGTGCTGTAAGTTGCTGAGGCAGCTGGAGCATTGCGAAAGTATGGAGGAGGAGAGAGCACATTACCGGATCATCCGCATGCTGTTTGGCCGGAGTTAGCCTGCCGTAGAGTGAAATGATCCCAGGAAGTCAGCACAATTTAACAGTTGAGGACGGTAGTGTTGTGATTTAACGCTGATCTGTTTGCGTTATGCCCGTTTTTAAACGGGCTTTTTTTAGGGTTTACTCGTCTGAAATACATAACAGCAGCGCAATCCAGTGCTGACCCGGCTAGCAGCACGCTGACTCCGGACGCACGATTGTCAGAATCTCCAACGCGAATCCTGCCACAGGTTAGCGGTGACGGGAGCCGCTGACCGCGAGAAACAGGCCAAAGCGCGGCTCTGCCCTTTACCGCTATACCAGGCTCACTGACAGAAGTATCAGCTCTTCAGTGTCCAGCGACAGGCTCTTTTTAGTCTCAAACATAAAGGCTTCCAGCGCCTCCTCAACATCATCGCCCTCGATAAAGGCATGCGTCGTGACGTGATTTTCACCTTTTGGCTTAATCACGTAGGAAACAAACCACTTCTTCTTTTGCATAGTGCTTCTCCTCTTCTTAAAGGGTGATGCCGCTTACCGGCAACAGGGTGCTTGTCCTGCGGACATTCAGTGGTAGCGCTGAGTCTGGCCGACCAAGGCTAGTCAAGCGGGGCAGGATGCAGCAGATCAATCACGTCATCAATTTCATTGCTTGCCGCGTGGCGATCAAGGGCAACCGCGTAGTAACGGCCCTTGCAGTAATGCTTTGTTACCGCCACGCGATGGCCGGTATCGCTGTCAGCTTCACCGCCGGTCAGGGTCTGTAGGTGGGGCGGTATAACCAGCTCACTTTCGAGTTGATCTGCTTCAATAATCACCGCGCCACCGTCGGTGGATAGCAGCAGATGCTGAATGCTCATGTTCTCTCCTTTGAGTCAGATTGCTAACCGGGAAAGTGTAGTTCACCTCAGCGGACGTGCTGCCGACGGCGCTTAATCAATGCCTGAGCAGGTTCCTTATCACAGCCAATCGCGCTTTTCCTGGCAAAAAAAAGCCCCGAAGTCGGGGGCTTTTAAAAACTGAATGGCCTGCGTTAAAAACTTAGCTGGTCTGATTGGCCAACTTCGGTTTCAGCACGCGCTTTCCAATCTGGATGCCGGGCTTCTCAACATACTTATAGAGCAACGAGGCCAGTGCATAGGTCACCGGGATGGCCGAGACACAGACGATCACGAAGCGCATCATGTCGCTCTTAAACTCGATGTCGGTGTGCGTGAGCAGCAGTGCAATCATCGGGATGACGATCAGCAGGTGCAGCAGGTAGACCGAGAACGAGACGTCGCCCAGCCAGGTACTGAGACGGTTGTTCAGCAGCTTACGCGGCAGGGCAATCAGCGTTGCCATCAGGCTGCCCTGCGGGTATTGCCAAAGAATCGCGGTCATACCGACAATCATCAGCGCTTCCATAATGACCTGCAGCTTAATCGCGCCCAGGCCCATCGCTACGCTCGCAACCGGCCCGAGCAGTGCAAAGGCAACATAGAACAGGGATTTACGGCGAATCGCCTCGGCCATCAGCATGCCCGCCAGGAACATGTTCAGCTTAATCAGGATCATGGAAGGCATCTCAAAAGCCTCATAGTAATCCGCCAGCACATACCGACCAGCACAGCAGAGCACCATGATGCCAATCAGTGAGGCTGCATAACCAAAGCGCAGCGTCAGCAGCATGATGAACGGGAACAGAACATAGAACTGCATCTCCAGCCCGATGCTCCAGTCTGGCAGTACAGTATTAAAACCATATTCAGGCAGCAGGCCGAACAGGAAGCTGAAGTGAGTCAGGATGTTTGCCAGCGACTGGTCGGTGTAACGCGACGACTCAGTGGCGGTGCCGGAATAGAAATGAGCAATAGTGTCACGCATCTCGCCAAACCACGGGCCATAAATCAGCGCGATGATCAACAGCAGATAATAGAGCGGGGCGATACGGAAGAAGCGACGGATCCAGAACTTCTTAATGGTCTCCGCGCTCTGCCACGGCTCTTTCTGCTGACGTTCGACGTAGTTTTTCGCCATCAGATAACCCGATAACAGAATAAACAGATCGACCCCGATGCCAGGCGATGAAATAAGCGTGATGTGGCAATGAACCAGTAAGCTGATATGGCCAACCAGTACCCAGAGAGACGCGATGCCGCGCAAGCCCTCCAGTTCCGTAGACCAACCTCGTGTTGCAGACATATCTATTCCTCGTTTTTATCCGACTTTCGGCGCTCACTAAGCCTTAAGGCAAGAGATATGTAAACGGGCCTTTACAAAAGTAAGAGGATTCCGAGCACAGGTATACGGAAGAAATCAACCGGGAAAGAGCAACAGAGCACGGGAAGTTAAGGGCATGCAATGGCACACCCTTAATAAAGATGACTGATTGAGAATGGCTGTCAGGCCAGCTTTAACAGGATCATACCGGCCAGCAGCAGGGTCAGACCGGCCCAGCCTTTACGGTTCAGTCGCTGGCCAAATAATACCCATCCGGCCGCGACAGTGGCGATAATCCCAAAACCACCCCAGACCGCATAGGCGATCGACAGATCGATCCCTTTGACTGCCTGAGCGAGTGCGCTGAACGCGAGTAACACACAGCAGAGTGATAGCAGACCATGCAGCGGTTTCTTAAACCCGTCAGAATATTTAAGGAATATATTGGCGGCAATCTCCAGCACGATAGCCAGCGCCAGCCAGGCGGCGTGGACGAAATCAGCGATGACCATGATTAACCTCCGCTGATGATTGAGTGCCGGTCTTGATCAACACAATCCCGACGATCAGCGTCATCAGCCCGCAGATTTTCATCGCAGACAGCGCTTCACCAAACAACTGTACGCTGAATAACGTAATCAGCATGATGCCAATCCCTTCCCACAGGGCATAAGCCACGCCCAAAGCGATACGTTTGATGGCGAAACTCAGCAGAATATAAGAACAGGCAATCATGCCCAGCATCAGGAGGTAGCCGGAATGGCTGCCGTTAAGGCTGGACCACTTCATAAAAAGGGTGCCAATAATTTCAGTGATAATAGCGAGTGACAGTAATACCCAGGCGCGCATGGGGGCTCTCCAGCAACGATAAATGACGATCTGCCACATTACACAGGGCAGACTCAGAACAGTGTCGAAGTGGTGAGGGGACTACAGGGCGTTACGCCAGTGCTGATCGGCGATGTTCCAGCCAGAAAGGCAAGTGGGGGAAAGGTATGACATGAACATTCTGCTCATAAAATTTACAACGCATCCACATTGTTGCTTCTCATCAGTGGACGGATAGTGCCTCCGGTTATATACACACCGGATTTATACCATTCTGCACATCACCCAATCAACAGCAGATGCTGCTTCGTTTGATTATGGTTAAGGTTTGATGGTTTGAAAATAAGCGGTTAATTAAGAATATATCGGGAAAAAATGTTGGAAAAATAACAGGCGCAAAAAGTGCAAAAAAAGCCGGGCAACAGAGCGCCCGGCTTTTATTAGGTGACACTGTCACGAATTACTCAGCGCGCTGCGGTACCGTGCGAACTGGCGCATCACCCGCGACATAGTAAGCGGCGGTGCTGCGCGGCAGCGGATCCCGTCCACGAATCTTGTCGGCAATCTTCTCGCCAATCATGATGGTGGTAGCGTTAAGGTTACCGGTGATGATCAGCGGCATAATCGATGCATCTACCACGCGTAATCCTTCCAGACCATGCACCCGTCCTTCGCCATCTACTACGGCCATCGGGTCGTTACCCATCTTACAGGTGCCACACGGATGATAGGCGGTTTCGCCGTGGTTACGCACGAACTCGTCCAGTTGCTCATCCGTCTGGCAATCCAGCCCCGGACTGATTTCACGGCCACGATACTTATCCAGCGCTGGCTGGTTGATGATCTGGCGCGTGATGCGGATAGCATCACGGAACTCATGCCAGTCCTGCTCATGCGACATGTAGTTAAACAAAATGGCCGGATGACGACGCGGATCGCGTGACTTCAGGCGCACATGACCGCGACTCGGAGAGCGCATTGAGCCGACGTGACACTGGAAGCCGTGCGCATCAACGGCGTTAGAACCGTTGTAGTTAATCGCCACCGGCAGGAAGTGATACTGAATGTTCGGCCAGCTGAACTCTTCGCGGCTGCGGATAAAACCGCCCGCTTCAAACTGGTTGCTGGCGCCGATACCGGTGCCGTTAAACATCCATTCCGCACCGATTTTGGGCTGATTCCACCACTTAAGGGCCGGATAGATAGAAACCGGTTCTTTACACTCATACTGAAGATACATTTCCAGATGGTCCTGCAGGTTTTCACCCACACCCGGCAGATCGTGAACCAGCGGGATGTCGAACTGCTTCAGCAGTTCAGGCGAGCCTACGCCAGAACGCTGCAGGATCTGCGGCGAGGCGATAGCGCCCGCACACAGCAGCACTTCACGGCGAGCGGTCACTTTATTGATGGTGTTGCTGTCGCCCTGCAGATACTCCACGCCAACCGCGCGCTTGCCATCGAACACAATGCGATCG